>CAZRUU010000149.1:1400-3834 GCA_964603235.1 uncultured Syntrophaceae bacterium
CAACTTCATATTCGGCATCGCAGCCCTGATTATGTTCATGCGCGTAAAGACGTAACCAATAAAAGGATTAGGGGTTAGAGGAGTAAGGATTATCTCCTTACTCCTTACTCCTTTATGTCCCCATTTCCCAAGAATTAAGGTATTTGTGCTGTTCGGGTGTAAGTGTGTCTATCCTGATATTCATCGATTCAAGCTTCAATCGGGCTATCTCTTTATCGATATCTTCGGGCACACTGTAGACCATATTGTCCAGCCCATTTCCATGTTTTACAAGGTGTTCGGCGGCAAGCGCCTGATTGGCAAAACTCATATCCATGACACTTGAAGGATGTCCTTCGGCGGCGGCAAGATTAATCAATCTTCCCTCCCCCAGAATATATACGCGATTTCCATTTTTCAGTGTATATTCATCAATATATTTTCTTATTCTCCCAGTATACTCGGAGACCTCCTTCAATCCCTCTATATCCAGTTCCACATTGAAATGGCCTGAGTTGGACACAATAGCCCCGTCCTTCATTTCCAGAAAATGTTCCTTGCGAATGACATTAATATCACCTGTCAATGTGCAGAAGAAATCTCCTTCCACGGCGGCTTCGGCAATCGGCATGACCCTGTAGCCATCCATTACTGCTTCCAGGGCGCGAAGGGGGTCCACCTCTGTCACAATAACATTTGCACCCATTCCCGAGGCCCTCATCGCAAGACCCCTCGAGCACCAGCCATATCCACAGATTACAAATGCGGAACCCGCTATCAGTCTGTTTGTGGCCCTTATGATTCCATCCAGGGTGCTCTGACCGGTACCGTATCTGTTGTCGAACATGTGTTTCGTATCAGCGTCATTTACTGCTATCAGAGGAAACCGCAGGACTCCTTCACCGGCCATTGCCTTCAACCGTATGACACCGGTGGTTGTTTCTTCAGTACCCCCGATAATACCGTTTATAAGATCCTGGCGGTCTGAATGTATAGTCGATACAAGATCAGCGCCGTCGTCCATGGTTATCGTCGGTTTTGTATCCAGCACCGAATTTATATGCTTATAATATGTAGTGGTATCCTCAGCGTTGATGGCATGCACCGCAATATCCCGATATTTTACAAGATAGGCGGCAACATAATCCTGCGTACTCAGGGGATTTGACGCGCACAGGGAAAGCTCAGCACCACCAGCTTTCAGCGTTTCCATCAGGCTGGCTGTCTCTGTCGTAACATGGAGACATGCACCCAATCTGACGCCTTTCAGCGGCTTTTCTCTTTCAAATCTTTCCTTTATGCTGTTCAAGACCGGCATGCTCTTATTTGCCCAGTCAACACTCGATTTACCCTCTTTAGCCAGATTTATGTCTTTGATATCGTAATCCATCTTTTTTTTATTGATCCTTTCCATATCCCTGTACAGGAACACACTTACAGGTGCCGTTTTCCACAAAAACCACGGGAATCAGTGGCATATAACCAATGTATTTATTCTGATTTCTGAATCCCGACCACTATTCTTTATTACCCGCTTCTTTCTTCAGTCTTTCCACCAGATCTGTTTCTTCCCACGCATAATCGTCCATAAACAGGGTCTTTGATATCTTCCGGTAGATATCTCCACTGAGCAGACCGAAGCGCTCTATCATTCCCTTTGGTGTAAAATCAAAAACTTTTTCCACTATGCCTGATAATTTTTCATCCGGCATAACTCCTGTGCCGAACGTGTTAACATAAATAGACATTGGCTTAGCAACGCCTATAGCATAAGCCAACTGCACCGAACATTTGGTTGCAAGACCGGAAGCTACAATATTCTTGGCCGCATAGCGTGCACCGAATACAGCGGAACAGTCAACCTTCTCAGGGGATTTGTTGACGACCGCTCCTCCGCCTAGCTGTGCTCCGGGATAACCTCCATAGAGCTGACAGACAAGTTTACGGCCCGTAACTCCTGAGTCAGCCGCACTGCATGAGTGAACCGCCTGCCATTCGCCGGTGGGATTAAACAGAAATTCGGTCTTTTCATTTACCCACTGGTCCATACATTCAAATGCTATTTTTTTTGCGGTTCCCTCAATTTCTTCGTTTTCCGATACATGGCGATAATCGATAGCATTAGACATCAAGACTTTCGAAACATGTGTCGGCTTTCCGTTCTTGTCATAATTCACCGTTACCTGTCCCTTGCCATCGGGTGCAAATATGGGATTTCCACAGTCTTCGAACGCCCTCATCATCCTGTTAACCAAGACATAGGTGAGAGGAAGCAGTTCAGGGGTTTCATCACAGGCAAATCCATACATTATCCCCTGATCTCCTGCGCCTATCTCCTTATATTTTCCAAGCTCAGCCCGTGTTCCCATATTTATATTAGGTGATTGAGGTATAATTGCATTGAACACGCCCAGCGAGTGGCCGTTGAGGCCCACCGCCGCGTCATTGTATCCCA
>CAZRUU010000150.1:0-3813 GCA_964603235.1 uncultured Syntrophaceae bacterium
AAAGAAAAAAAGGATAGAGCGCTGTCTGAAAGTGCTGTGCCTGATCTGCGCAGCCGAATCCTGAAACTGGAAAGACAGCTGACTGTCTGTAGAAAAACCGAAAAAGAGTTGCGGGAGAGTGAAACACGATATCAGCTCATTCTTGATAATATTGAGGATTGTTATTTTGAGGTTGATCTTGCCGGGAACTTTACCTTCTGCAATAACACAACATGCAGGATGTTTGGGTATTCAATGGATGAGCTTATCAGTATGAACAATCGTGAATACACCACACCTGAAACTTATAGGAGGATGTATGAAATTTTCAGTAAGGTATACTTGACCGGAGAGCCCGCAGAAATCTCGGACTATGAGATAATTACAAAGGACGGAAGTATCAAGATCTGCGAATTAAACGCATCTCTTATGCGGGATCAGAGTGGCAAGCCCGTCGGGTTTCAAGGTATAGTTCGGGATGTCACCGATATGAGATACGCCGAAAAGATCTACAGAAATATTGCGGAAAAATCCTTTGCCGGAGTTTATATCACCTGTAAAGGGAAATATCAGTACATAAATTCTAAAGCCGTGAGCTATTTTGGATGCACCTCGGAGGAAATGGTCGGAACAAGCACTATGCATTTGGTGCATCCGGATGACAGGGTATTATTGAGAAAACATGCGAGGGAGATGTTAGAAGGGAAACGTGAAACCCCGTATGAATTCAGGTTGCTCAATAAAGATGATAATTATGGATGGGTTATGGAGTCTGTTACCCCCATTCGTTACAAGGGGGAACCCGCTGTTTTGGGTAATTGTATTGATATAACAGAGAGAAAAGAAGTCGAAAACGCCATAATAGAGTCGGAGCAGAGGTTTTCCTCCATTATTGATTTTCTTCCGGATGCCACCATGATAGTGGATACGAACGGCAGGGTTGTGGCGTGGAATCACGCCATGGAAAAGATGACAGGTGTAAAGGCGGATAACATGGTAGGAAAAGATAATTACGAGTACGCAATTCCCTTTTTCGGGAAGAGAAGGCCGATACTTGTTGATTTTGTGCTAAACCCGGATTTTAAAATTGAGCAGTTATATTTAAATGTTAATAGAGAAGGAGAGTCCATAAACGTTGAAGTGCCCGATGTCTGGTTAAATGGTAAAAAGAGTATAGTTTGGACCAAGGTTGCTCCGATGTTTAACGTTGCAGGGGAAAAGACAGGAGCCATTGAGACGATACGCGATGTCACGGAACAGAAAAAGGTGGAAAAGCAGCTTCGATATCTAAATACGCATGATTCTCTCACCGGTCTTTACAGCAGGAGCTTTTTTGAGGAGGAGATGTCCAGGTTTGGACGGGGCAGGACATTTCCTGTCAGCCTGGTGATGTTGGATGTTGATGATCTTAAGTCTGTCAATGACACCGGTGGGCATGAGGCAGGAGATGCCTTGCTGAGGCGTGTGGGTCAGGTTCTGGGCACGGTTTTTCGGGCCGATGATATTGTGGCCAGGTTAGGGGGAGATGAGTTCGCAGTGCTTCTGCCGGGCACCGGTATTTCAACGGTGGAAGAGATCCTTGTACGCCTCAGAGATTCTTTGAAGAATCATAATAGAGGATATCCGGATTTTCCGCTCAGTATATCAATCGGTGTGGCAGAATGTTTCAAGGGTGACTCATTGGACGGTGTAAAAAAGAAAGCCGACGAGCTCATGTACGAGGATAAACTATCTAAAAAGAAAAGCAGGGACGCATGTTTTCTGCCTAATGTGTAAATAGTGTAAATAGGGACAGCGCCCTTTTTATCTACCCTGCAATAAAAGGGCGCTGTCCCTCAAAAATGAAAAATTGGAGACGGGTATCTATAATGGGTAATAACGACAAAACACGATTAGCGAAACTTTCCATAAATACACTGCGTTTTCTTGCGGTTGACGCGATACAGAATGCGAAATCGGGACATCCGGGCCTGCCTATGGGAGGCGCGGCGATGGCCTATACCCTGTGGACGAGGCACCTGAGACATAACCCCTCAGCTCCGGGCTGGGTGGATAGAGACCGGTTTGTCCTTTCCGCGGGGCATGGTTCCATGCTGCTTTATTCACTTCTTTACCTGACCGGTTATGACCTTTCGCTCGATGATATCAAGGCTTTTCGCACGTGGAGAAGTAAGACGCCGGGACACCCGGAGTTTGCTATAACGCCGGG
The DNA here is from genome assembly GCA_964603235.1 of uncultured Syntrophaceae bacterium. Lineage (GTDB taxonomy): Bacteria > Desulfobacterota > Syntrophia > Syntrophales > UBA2210 > UBA2210. The sequence goes on from CAZRUU010000150.1 coordinate 2,189, forward strand.
TGTGGAAGCTACCACAGGACCGCTCGGCCAGGGCATAGGCAACGCGGTCGGCATGGCCGCCGCTGAGGCCCATCTCGCCGCCAGATATAACCGCGCCGATCTGAAGATTGTAAATCATTATACCTACGTCATTGCGGGTGACGGGGATTTCATGGAAGGAATATCCAGTGAAGCCTGTTCGCTGGCAGGTCACCTTCAGCTTGGCAGGCTTATCGTTCTGTATGATGACAATCGTATATCTCTTGCCGGTTCAACAGGACTTTCATTTACTGAAGATGTGGAAAAGCGTTTTGAATCTTCCGGCTGGCATGTTCAGCATGTTGAAGACGGCAACGATGTGAACTCCATAGACAGTGCGATCAGATCTGCAAAGGAAGAACAGTTACGTCCCTCTATAATTCGCATAAGCACAATAATAGGTTATGGATCTCCCGCCAAGCAGGGGACCGCATCATGCCATGGATCGCCTCTGGGAGTGGAGGAAGTTGCCGCTGCTAAGGGGAATCTTGGCTGGCCGGTGGAGCCGGAATTTCTTGTTCCGGAAGATGTTCTGGAACACATGCGCGGTGCCGTAGAGAAGGGTCGGAAGCAGGAATCTGAGTGGAGATCCACTTTTGAACGTTACAGGGAGACCTGTCCGGAGGATGCCACCGAGTTTGAGCGTGTGATGGATGGAAAACTACCCGCTGACTGGGAATTGGCCCTCCCTGAATTTGGCGGCGACCTGAAGGCTCTTTCCACCAGGAAGGCGTCCGAGGCGGTTTTGCAGGCACTTGCGCCCGGTATGCCGGAGCTTATGGGGGGAACAGCAGACCTGAATCCTTCCACGCTTGCTTGGCTTAAAGGGTTCGGCGATTTTCAGCCTGCCGGAACAGGATCGGAAGATGTCCCTGGCGCGGTAGGAGGTGAATGGAGCTACAGGGGGCAGAACGTGCACTTCGGTGTGCGGGAGCATGCGATGGGTGCAATTGCAAACGGTATGGCTCTTCATGGCGGGGTTATTCCCTTTGTTGGCACATTCTTTGTCTTTTCCGACTATATGAGGCCTTCAATGCGCATCGCCGCCCTTATGGGTGTCCGTGTTATCTATGTGTTTTCCCATGACAGTATAGGTGTGGGTGAAGATGGCCCTACGCATCAGCCCGTGGAGCACCTGATGAGCCTGCGCAGTATGCCCGGATTGACGGTTATACGGCCGGCAGACGCGTCGGAAGCAGTGGAGGCATGGCGCTTTGCCTTGCTCAATGACAAAGGCCCCAGCGCGCTGGTTTTTTCCCGTCAGGATATTCCGATTCTGGATCGTTCGAAGTTTGCCCCGGCGGACGGTCTGCAGAGGGGAGGATATACAGTGTGGGAATCATCGGATGGTATGCCGGATGTGATCCTGATAGGCACGGGATCAGAGCTGCAGATCGCGCTTGATGCCGGTAAAAGCCTGAGCGAAAAAGATGGTCTAGCGGTCCGGGTGGTTTCACTTCCATGCTGGGAACTTTTTGACGGGCAGCCGGAAAATTACAGGGAAAATGTCCTTCCGTCATCCGCGAAAGTACGTGTGGCGGTAGAGGCGGGAATCAAGCTGGGATGGGAACACTATGTGGGTCTGGATGGCGCGGTTATCGGCATGG
>CAZRUU010000151.1:0-3811 GCA_964603235.1 uncultured Syntrophaceae bacterium
TCAAATCCCAGGGATATGCGTTTTTTCAAGATGGCTAAAGAGGTTGAGTTCAAAACCGCGCGCATCACAGCGTTTGGCAGTACAAGAAAGCCCGGCCTGTCAGCTGATGATTGTCCTAATATAGGGGCTTTGCTGGAAGCGGAGACACCGGTTGTAACCGTTTTTGGAAAGAGCTGGGATCTTCACGCTACGGAAATTCTGGAAGTTTCACTGGAAGAAAATCTTTCTATGATCAGTGATTCAGTCCGGTATCTTAAGTCAAAGGGTAAAGAAGTGATCTATGACGCCGAACATTTCTTTGACGGGTACAAAAACAATACCCGATACGCGCTCAAGACGATACAGGCGGCTCTGGACGCGGGTGCCGACAATATAGCACTCTGTGATACCAATGGAGGAACTCTTACATGGGAGTTGACCGAAATAGTAAAGGATGTCGCGTTGCTGGTCCCTCCGGAACATCTTGGTATTCACGCGCATAATGATTGTGGTGTAGCGGTGGCCAATTCACTTTCTGCAGTTATGCTCGGGGTCGGGATGGTTCAGGGAACCATAAACGGGTATGGTGAACGATGCGGGAATGCTGATCTGATTTCTGTCATAGGCAACCTTGATCTGAAGATGGGGAAAAAATGTCTCCCGGAATCGTCCATCCGGTCTCTTACCAGCCTGTCACGGTATGTGAACGATATCGCGAATATACCGCCCCTTAAATCAAAGCCTTTTGTCGGTAACAATGCGTTTGCTCATAAAGGGGGAGTGCACGTAAGCGCTGTATTAAAAAATACAAAGGCCTATGAACACACAGACCCGGAGCTTGTGGGAAATAGACGCAGAGTAATTGTATCGGATCTATCAGGAAAAAGTAATATTGAGCACAAGGCAAAAGAACTGGGCATTGACCTCGGTAAGAACACTGATATGAGCAAAAAAATTGTCCGTGATATAAAGAAGATGGAGGATGAAGGATATCAGTTTGAAACCGCTGACGGGTCCCTTTCGTTGTTAATGAGAAGAGCGATTGGCGGGTTCAAAGAACCTTTCAGCCTTGAATCTTTTCGCGTAATAGACGAAAAGAGAGGAAATAAATCTTCTCACTCTCAATCTACGATAAAGATATCCGTGGGAGACGAATATGAGATTACCGCTGCCGAGGGAAAGGGGCCTGTCAACGCCCTTGATAATGCCCTCAGGAAGGCATTGATCAAGTTTTATCCCCGGATCAGCGAAATGCACCTTGTGGACTTCAAGGTTAGAATACTGGAGGGGAGTGATGGAACTGCGGCAAAGGTGCGTGTCCTGCTCGAGTCGCGTGATAACAGCGAAGAGTGGACAACCATAGGAGTGTCGGAGAACATCATTGAGGCAAGTTGGTACGCGCTCATTGACAGCATGCAGTATAAACTGAGCAAGGATAACGAAACTGACAATGTTCAGGAGGGGAATGAATAGATGAAATCAAGAAAAAACAGGGTATTCATATTCGATACAACCCTGCGCGACGGGGAACAGGCGCCGGGGTTCAGTATGAATACGGATGAGAAGCTCAGATTTGCGAAGCAACTGGAAAAGCTCGGTGTAGATATTATCGAGGCCGGGTTTCCTGTCGCATCGGAAGGAGATTTCGCGGCGGTTCAACGGATCGCCGGTGAGATAAAGAAATCACAGGTTGCCGCGCTCGCCAGGACCAGTCTTGGAGATATCGACAGGGCGTGGGATGCGATCAAGGACGCAGTCTTTCCCAGGATACACACATTTATCTCAACTTCTGACATACATATAAAACACATGCTGAAGATGACGAAATCACAGGTCCTAAAAGAGTCATGCAATGCTGTAAAATATGCCTGCGGTTTCACAGGGAACGTAGAATTCTCGGCCCAGGATGCCACAAGAACAGACAGGAAATATCTATGTGAGATAGTGGAAGCTGTTATAGAAGCTGGTGCCACAACTGTTAATATACCCGATACCGTCGGATATGCCATGCCGGACGAGTTCGGCGAATTGATAGCATACCTGTTTGATAATGTGGGCAACATAAAGAAGGCCGTTATATCCGTTCACAGCCATGACGATCTCGGAGTTGCGGTTGCCACATCTATTTCCGGCCTGAAGGCGGGGGCAAGGCAGGTCGAGTGTACAATAAACGGTATAGGCGAGAGGGCGGGCAATGCTTCGCTGGAAGAGGTTGTGATGGCCCTTGAAACGAGAAGAGATATCCTGGGACTTCACACAAATATCAAGACAAAGCATATATATCACTCATCAAGGTTGCTGACTGACATAACAGGTGTACAGGTTCAACCTAATAAAGCGATCGTCGGGGCGAACGCCTTTGCCCATGAAGCCGGAATTCATCAGGATGGTCTCATCAAGGAGAGGATGACGTACGAAATCATGACCCCTGAGACGGTGGGAGTATCGGATACCAATATCATTCTGGGAAAACACTCCGGACGACATGCCATCAGGGAGCGTCTCAAAAAGCTGGGGTTTAATCTTGCCAGGGAGGAAGTAGACACCGTTTTTAAACGGTTTAAAGAACTTGCGGATATAAAGAAAGAGATATTTGATGAAGATATAGAAGCTATTATTGCCGAGGATATATTCAGAAAACCGGACAAGTACAAACTTCTATATCTTAGTGTGGTAAGTGGAAACGCGGCAATTCCGACCGCGACTGTTCAGATGGAAATAGACGGTGAGATGGTGCAGGAGGCCTATTTCGGCGTAGGTCCGATTGACGCCACCTTTGCCACCATCAAAAAGATCACAGGCGCAGAGTATACACTCGTCAAGTATCTGGTGCATGCGATAACGGAGGGCACTGATGCGCAGGGGGTAGTCACCGTTCAGCTTCGATACAGGGAGCGTATTGTTTCAGGAAGGGGTTCAGATTCCGATGTCCTTGTCGCGTCGGCGAAGGCATACATAAACGCACTGAACAGGATTGCGTCTTTCCAGACACGTGATGATGCCGGACAGTAAATCTTGCGTTAAATTAGTTTCTTAATTGTAAAGTTCATGCAAAAATGGCAAGAAAAACATTATACCATACTCGCAAAATACTCGCAAAACCTTTCGAATAAAGACATTACGTTTGGTGCTATGAGCTACGAGCTATCAGCTTTGGAGGCTATGCGTAAAAGTGCATGTAGCTTTCAGAATCAACTTTGAAGCTGAGCAGTTAACATATTTAAACTACAGGAGATAACAAATATGTCAATGACCATTACGGAGAAAATCCTGGCTGTTCATGCCGGGCGGGATCATGTTTCACCTGGAGATATGATAGAGGCAAAGGTTGATATGGCCCTCGCGAATGATGTTACGGCTCCCCTTGCCATAAAAGTGTTCAGGGAAATAGGTATGGAGAAGGTATTTGATACTGGCAAGGTAACTCTGGTAGCGGATCACTTTGTTCCCAACAAGGATATTGCCTCGGCTGAGCAAGTCAAAATTGTACGCGAGTTTGCCCGGCAGCAAGGCCTTAAAAATTACTTTGAGGGAGGCGAGTCCGGCATAGAGCATATAATACTCCCCGAGAAGGGACTTGTGCTTCCGGGACAGCTTATTATCGGAGCTGACAGCCATACCTGTACCTATGGTGCCCTGGGTGCATTTTCCACCGGTGTTGGAAGTACTGATCTCGGAGCGATAATGGCCACAGGCGAGGTCTGGCTTAAAGTCCCGCCGACCATTCTGTTGAGATATGAAGGTTCTCTTCAACCCCATGTCGGAGGAAAAGATCTTATATTGCACACTATTGGCCTTATGGGGGTGGAAGGAGCCCTCTATTGTGCCATGG
>CAZRUU010000152.1:0-1386 GCA_964603235.1 uncultured Syntrophaceae bacterium
TGATTCAAACCTTTGAAGGAACACTGCCCATGCAGATCAATTATGAGGACAGGTATTTTCAGCCCGGCGAGAAGATATATTACAGAATGGATATGCGCGGCCGTGGCAGACTCGTCTCCAATCCGATCTTTGTAGAGTTTAAGGGATAAAAGATGATTGTTTCCGTTCATCAACCGCAGTATCTGCCATGGCTCGGTTATTTTGATAAGATCGACAGGGCGGATGTTTTTGTCCTGCTGGATAATGTCCAGTTCAAAAAAAATGAATGGCAGAACAGGAACAAGATTAAGACTGCAAATGACTGGCAGTGGTTGACAGTTCCTGTTATGTACAAATATCCTCAATTGATAAACGAGGTTGAGATTAACAACAGGGATAAATGGCGGCACCGCCAGAGGCAGGCGATTCTCTCTAATTACAAAAAGGCCCCCTTCTGGACTTTCCTTGAGGAGTTTTTTGAAGAGATATTTTCATTTGAGTGGCAGTATATTTCTCAATTGAATATACATGTTGTGAGAAAACTTGCGGAGTTGCTGGGCATTACGACACCCATCCATGTTGCCTCTGAGCTTGGCGAGTTTCCTGAAGACCCTGACGACAGACTGATTGCCTTGACGAAGCATTTTAATGCGGATATATATCTTGCTGGGAGCGGTGGGAAGGAATACATGAATATGGAGAAATACACCCGAAGTGGTGTAAAAGTCATTTTTCAGGAGTATTCTCACCCCGTCTACGACCAGCTGTTTGGCGCATTTGAGCCATTTATGTCGGTTGTTGATCTGATTTACAACCATGGAGAGAAAAGTCTTGAGATATTGAGGGGGAAATCATGAAAATTCTTGCCGTAGGACCCCATCCTGATGACATTGAAATTGGTTGTGCCGGCAATCTTTTGAAATATACCAATTCAGGCGATGACCTGTATCTGATGGTTATGACGATGGGTGGAAAAGGTGGAGAGATAGAAGTAAGAAAGGCGGAACAGGTCAGATCCGCGGAGATTCTAAAGGCCAGGGATCTGGTCTGGGGCGAGTATGAAGATACACAGCTGACGCCCCGTATTAATGATATGGTTGTTGATATTGAAAAGCTTTTAAAGAAAATAAAACCCGATGCTTTTTTTGTTAATTATGGTGACGATAGCCATCAGGATCACAGGGCTCTCTGCAAAGCCGCCATCTCCGCTTCACGATATGTAAAAAATGTCCTTTTTTATGAGGTGCCCACCACACAGAATTTTTTACCCTCCGTGTTTGTGGATATCGAAAATACAATAGATGGTAAAGTGACCGCGCTGCTGGCCCACGAATCCCAGGTGGCAAAAACAAATATTGAGGGATTGTCCATAGTCGATGCCGCGAAATCCACGGCGGTCTTCAGGGG
>CAZRUU010000152.1:1486-3794 GCA_964603235.1 uncultured Syntrophaceae bacterium
AATGCCCTCTCATCTTTTATCGGTGTTAAAAATGGCGTTGCCGTCAGTTCCGGCACGGCGGCCCTACATCTTTCACTGATTGCTCTTGGAGCAGGGGAGGGGGACGAGGTCATTATTCCGAGTTATGTCTGCTCCGCCCTTCTCAACGCGATTATGTATGTAAATGCCGTTCCTGTTATTGCCGATATTAACAGGTCCACGTTCAATATCGATGTTGATAATCTGAAAAAGAGGATAACAAAAAAGACAAAGGTGATCATTGTTCCCCACATGTTTGGCCTTCCGGGAGAGATCGACGAAATTGTGTCACTTGGCATTCCTGTTATTGAGGACTGCGCGCAATCTGCAGGGGCGAAATATCAGGGCCGTTATACGGGGAGCTTCGGCGTCTGCTCCATATTTTCTTTTTTTGCCACCAAAATGCTTGCAACCGGTGAGGGTGGAATGATCCTGTCGAACGACGACAGGCTTGTCGGGATTGCAAGAGATTTGCGTGATTATGACGAAAAAGATGGCTATTCGCTAAGATATAACTACAAGATGACCGATATGCAGGCGGCGCTGGGCATAAGCCAGTTAAAGAAGCTTCCATCTTTTATTGAAAGAAGAAAAGAGATCGCCGGTCTGTATGACGGAAGACTGAGAGATGTTTTCTTTCCGGTTCCTGCAATTCCGGAAGGCAGAGAACACATATATTACAGGTATGTTTTGTCCCTTGACGATTCCTCCGGATTTATGAAGAAGATGCTGAGGCTGGGAATTGGGTGCAGAAGGCCCGTGTACAAACCGCTGCACGAATATCTTGGCCTGTCCGGATACCCTGTTACGCAGGAAGTGATGGCTCGGGCGGTATCTATCCCACTTTATCCGTCACTCAGAGATGAAGAGGTGCGCAAGATTGCCGCCGGCATGGTGGATGGAGTGAAGGAGTCTGGGCTGTAGGCTGTAGCGTTGCCCCTCTGCGGGCAACATGTTTGTGGGGCAGAAGCCCCACGCTACATATATAGAAGGGAAGAGCTATGTTTAATTCAGATTTTCCTGGGACATCATTCAGACATATTGTCTGGTATGTTTCTCTTGTTATTCTTGCCGTGCTTCTTCTCCCATGGTCTCGCAGCCATCTTGCTGATCTGGGTTTGAGATGGCTCTATATTTTTCTGTTTTCCTTTTCTGTTTCAGCCATATTGACCCCGGTAATGCGGCTTGTCGCCCTGAAATTAAATATTGTTGATGTGCCGGGGGGACGAAAGATTCATGAAAAACCAACTCCTCTTCTCGGAGGCGTCGCAATCGTCGTGGCTTTCAGCGTCGCCCTTCTGGCAAATATGGTTCTGGAAAGGGATATTATTTTTCTGCTCTGTGGAGGGGTTGTTGTTGCCCTGATGGGACTAATGGATGATTGGCGTGGTGTATCGGCCAGACTGAAACTGTTTGTCCAGATTCTCATTGTCCTTATTTTGATTCACTCTGGAATTGTATTGAATCTGTTTCCTAATACCATGTGGGGATGCTGGCTGAATGTTTTATTTACGATCCTCTGGATTATCGGGATAACAAACGCCATGAATTTTATTGACGGTATGGATGGACTGGCATCGGGTATTGCCGCGATTATGGCCATGTTTATAGGGGTGGTGGCATTCCAGACCGGCCAGCCATTTATGGGGTGGATTGCCGTAGCAATGATGGGAAGCTGTCTCGGTTTCCTCCCCTTTAACGCTGGGCTAAAAAGGCCTGCCTCGATATACCTCGGTGACGCGGGGAGCACATTTATCGGTTTTATGCTTGCTGTTCTGGCCATCAAGGGAGACTGGTCGGACAGCAGCCGGATCGTATCCTTTTCAGCTCCGGTGCTGATCTTCTGGATTCTCATATATGATATGCCTATATTACCGTTGAAAGGATAGTGACCGGCAAGGTAAAAAGCGTGAAGGAGTGGATTGATTATGTTGGTACCGATCACATTCATCATCGATTATATACGCTACTCGGCGATAAGAGAAAGGCAGTCTTTTTTATCTATTTTTTGTGCGCGGCACTCGGTATCAGCGCCATAACCCTTCGTTACGCGAGACCGATCGATGGCGTCCTCCTTGTCATTCAGGCCTTTCTGATTACCATTCTTGTTTCCATAACGGAATATTCGGGCCGGAAACGCTGAAACATCTCTATGACCCAGTCAGATCAGGCCCTACCATGTCATGCTGATCTGTTGCAGTGCGTTCCTTCGCTTATTCCGAAAGTGGATGCAGCTCTGTGGGGATTTTTGATTTTTGCAGTTTGTTCTGACTAATATAATCTTGACATG
>CAZRUU010000153.1:0-3781 GCA_964603235.1 uncultured Syntrophaceae bacterium
GGGCTTCGTCCGTTGACGCGCCCAGGTGCGGTGTACAGATGATATTGTCCAGGGAGAGCAATCCGGTGTTTTTGGTGGGTTCTTCCTCAAAAACGTCAAGGGCGGCGCCGGCGACTTTCCCTGAGACGACAGCATCATGAAGGTCATTCTCATCAATTATTCCACCCCTCGCGCAGTTGATGACGAATACGCCATCTTTCATCTTGTTGAAAGAAGAGGCATCGATCAGGCCCCTTGTTTCATCTGTCAGGGGAGTGTGCACCGAGACAAAGTCGGCTTTTTCCAGGACCTCATCGAAGGAGGCAAGAGAAATCCCCATTTTCTCCGCTGCCTCACGCGAAATAAAAGGATCATAGGCCATCACGTTCATTTTAAGTCCCTGCGCCCTGTTGGCCACTATAGAGCCCACCCTTCCTATGCCAATGATTCCCAGCGTCTTATTTGAGACTTCGGAACCCATGAATCTCTTCTTCTCCCATTTTCCCGCTTTTGTAGAGGCAGTGGCCTGGGGGATTCTTCTGGCCAGAGAAAACATCATAGCTATGGCGTGCTCCGCTGTGGTAATGGTGTTGCCGCCGGGCGTGTTCATGACCACGACCCCCTTTTTGCTTGCCGCTTCGACCGCCACGTTATCGAGGCCTATCCCGGCCCTGCCTATCACCTTGAGGCGCGTGGCCTTATCTATTACGTCTTCTGTGACCTTGGTGGCGCTCCTTATGGCCAGGCCGTCATAGTCCTTTATTACGTCTTTAAGCTCGTCCGGGGTAAGGTTGGTTATTACGTCAACCTCAATGCCCGGAGCGTTTTCAAATATCTCTACACCTTCTTTTGCCAGATTATCGCTTACCAGAACCTTTTTCATTAATCGGTTTATCCTTTTCCTGTTATTAGTGACGGTATGTCCGGTCAATTTTTTAAATAGTTTTCATTCTGTGCAGGCATGCTGATTCCAGTCCTTCAACGACTGTCTTGACATCTGATACCTCCACTGTGGGGCCGCACCATAAGCGAAATCCGGGAGGGGCATCTTTGTATGAACCTGTGTCATGGGCAATACCTTCTTTGCTCAAGCTGCCGGCAACAGCCTTGATAAAACCTGATTGATCTTCTTTGGACATTGACTGAAAGCCCCTGTCTGTAATCTTCAGACAGACTGATGTGCTGGATCTAAGATCTTCAGACTCGGCGAGAAAGTCGACCCAGTCTGTCTGGTCTACCCACTCCTCCACCACTTTCAGGTTGGCCATGCTCTTTTCAATAAGGCCGGGAAGTCCGATTTTCCCCGCCCATGCAAGTGCGTCCAGGTAATCCTCTACACAGAGCATGGAGGGGGTATTGATCGTATCTCCCTTGAAGATAGACCTGTTTATTTTGTCGCCCTTTTTAAGACGGAATATCTTCGGCATTGGCCATGGCGGATCATAAGATTCCAATCTTTCCACCGCCCGTGGACTCAAAACCAGTATCCCGTGAGCGGCTTCTCCTCCGAGGCACTTCTGCCAGGAATATGTAAGAACATCCACCTTTGACCAGTTTATATCCATGGCAAAGACAGCGCTGGTCGCGTCACAAAGAGTCAGCCCTTCCCTGTCATCGGGTATCCATTCCCAGTCGGGGATTCTAACGCCGCTGGTGGTGCCATTGGCCACAAAGATCACGTCATTCGACCAGTTGATTTTCCTGAGATCAGGAATTTTCCCATAATTCGACTCAAATATAGTGGGCCTGAGCTTCAATTGTTTTTCCACATCTGTTGCCCACCCTTTACTGAAGCTTTCCCATGCGAGCACAGTTACCGGTTTGGGACCCAGGAGCGCCCACATGGCTCCTTCAAATGTCCCTGTGTCCGAGCCGGGAAGTATGCCTAATAGATAATCTTCCGGTACGCCGAGCACCCTCTTGCTGTCAGTTATCGCCTTTGCCAGTTTTTCCCTTCCAAGGGCACTGCGGTGAGAACGTCCTATGGCCGCGTTTTTCAATACATTAACGTTCCATCCTGGTCTCTTGTTGCATGGACCGGAACTGAAGTTTGGATTATTCATAAAAAATCATTTCTCCCGACTTATTGACAATCCAACCTCATACCAGAAATGTCATTTTGTGTCCATCCATAAGTGATTTTTTTCTCGGTTTTCAGATTTCCAGTTTGCCGGTGGCAATGATATTTAAGTTGTTAAAAAGTTTTTTCTCCGGGCGTATATTTATGCAAGGGGTTTTGGGTTGCTTAAACAAGCTAAATTAGTTAGAGTTTGCTGTTGCTCGTAGCGAAAGCTATAAGATCGGAGGACATTTTTTATGAAAAAGACAAAGACCACTTTTTTTTGTAAGAATTGTGGTCATCAATCCGCAAAGTGGCTTGGAAAATGTCCTTCCTGCGATGAGTGGAATCAGTTTGTAGAAGAAGAGATAAGAGATGTTTTGCCAGGAGATTCTTTGGAGGCATCGTTTAATGAGGAACCCATCTCCATAGACACCATCGAGGCGGATGAGAGAGACCGGCTCCTAACGGGTATTGCCGAAATAGACCGGGTGCTGGGAGGTGGTATAGTGAGCGGTTCCGCTATACTTATAGGGGGTGATCCAGGAATAGGAAAATCTACTTTACTCCTGCAGGTTATGCAGAAACTTGCCGACAACGGACTGGTGGCACTCTATGTGTCGGGGGAGGAATCGGCAACCCAGATTAAGCTCCGCGGCAAGCGTGTGGGGGCCTCGTCAAAAAACCTGGTAGTGCTAGTCGAAGTATCGCTTGAGAATATTCTGAAGAATATAAAAGCAATAAAACCCGGGATCGTGGTTATTGATTCCATCCAGACGGTTTACTCGGCAGTGCTTACTTCCGCTCCCGGCAGCGTAAGTCAGATAAGGGAGGTATCGGGGAAGCTCATTCTGATGTCAAAAAAGACGGGCATTCCAATATTTCTGATAGGTCATGTGACAAAGGAAGGTGCGATAGCGGGACCGAAGATATTGGAGCACATGGTAGACACAGTCCTGTATTTTGAGGGAGATTCCGGGCATACCTTCAGAATCGTAAGAAATGTAAAAAACAGGTTTGGTCCCACCAATGAAATCGGTGTGTTTGAGATGAGAGAAAGTGGTCTTGTCGAGGTGTCTAATCCATCGGCTCTCTTCCTGTCGGAAAGACCGAAAGGCGCGGTCGGTTCCGTGGTTGTGCCGAGTATGGAAGGCACAAGGCCTGTACTGGTGGAGATCCAGGCTCTGGTGAGCGAGAATACCTTTGGCATACCCAGAAGGACGACTATCGGCGTGGACCGTAACAGGGTATCCCTCCTTGCGGCTGTCGTAGAGAAGGTATGTGGACTTCACCTGGGGAATCACGATATATTCATCAATGTTGCCGGCGGTGTGAAGCTGGACGAACCGGCTGTGGATCTCGGCATAATCTCATCAATGATGTCAAGTTTTCTCGACAGGGTGATCGATTTCAACACCGTTGTCTGTGGTGAGGTGGGATTGACGGGAGAAGTGCGCGGTGTCGGCCGGATGGATGAGAGAATCAAAGAGGCCTCCAGGATGGGCTTCAATCGCTGTATCCTGCCTGGTGGGACATCATCCAGTGATGTTTTGCCTGAGACAGAAATGGCCCGTATTAAAATCGACAGTATAAAGAAATTGCCGGAGCATCTCTTCTAATTAGCGTCCATTCAGAAATAGTTTTTTCGCCCAATGTTTGCGTTATGCAGGAAAACAATACTCTGAATGTCAGACATATAGCTATGGTTATTTTTTCCGCGTGCCTTGATCTTGAGCAAACCCC
>CAZRUU010000154.1:0-3745 GCA_964603235.1 uncultured Syntrophaceae bacterium
CCACGGTAACCGCGTGGGGATGAACAAGTCCGTAAAGTTCTTTATAGATGTACTTAAAGATCAGTAGTATTCTGAGACATTTTATGCCTCCGCCAGTGGAACCTGCTGACCCGCCTATAAACATCAGGATGAGAAGAATAATCTTTGACAGGGAGGGCCAGTTGTCGAAGTTGGCCGTGGTAAAACCTGTAGTCGTCAGTATGGAAACCACCTGGAATGAGGCATACCGTAGATATCCCCCCGCTTCATAGAATAAATTCTGCTTCAGGCTGATAGTTATTATTATTATGGCAGTCAGAGTAATCCCAAGATACAGGCGCAGTTCACTGTTTTTAAGGATGGTCTTAAAATTTCCCGTGAGAAGACTGTAGTGAAGAGTAAAATTTATTCCGGCGACCAGCATAAAGAATGTAATGATACCATCTATATAGGCACTGTTGAAATGCGCGATGCTGGCATCGCTGGTGGAAAATCCGCCTGTGGCCATCGTGGTGAAGGTATGGCAGATGGCGTTGAATACATCCATTCCTCCCGTGAGCAGCATGATGAATTCAACTATGGAGATGATGATATAAACTATCCACAGCGTACGCGCAGTCTCTGCCACACGGGGAGTAAGCTTGTCTTTCACAGGACTGGGCAGTTCCGCTTTGTACAGTTGCATCCCCCCCACTCCGAGCAGCGGGAGTATAGCGATGGACAATATAATAATTCCCATCCCTCCCAGCCACTGTGTCAGGGAACGCCAGAAGAGTATTCCATGGGGAAGGTTTCCTATGTTTGTGATTACAGTGGCCCCTGTAGTGGTGAACCCTGATATGGATTCGAAAAAGGCATCGCCGAATTGGGGCAGAACACCGTAGATCAAGTAGGGAAGAGAACCAAATGCTGCCGCAAGAAACCATCCCGTGGCAACAATGAGAAATCCTTCCTTGTGTGTAAGGCTTATCTTTCCGTTAACCGGTCTGAACAGAAAATAGAACAACGCGCCAATGCAGGAAGTTACTATCATGGAGTAAACAAAGGCGTTGGAATCCCCTTCATTATAGTAAAGGGAACAAAGCAGTGGGAAAAACATGGTAAGCCCTAGGAAGAAAATAAGGGCACCTAGGATATACAGTATATTTTTCGTGTTCATCCGAAATAATCCAGCTTGACTGTAAGAATTTTTTCGATTTTGGGAATTGAAGAGCGGAGGGTTGCTAATATAACATGGTCACCCGGAAGTATAACCGAATCACCTCTTGGAATTATCACTTCGTCATTTCTGGTGATTGCCCCGATAATCGTGCCTTTGGGGAAATTGATATTTTTTAGAGGCTTGTTTGTTATATCAGATGTTTCAAGAGCGATAAACTCAACGGCCTCTGCTTTCTCATCACCGAGGGGCGTCGCGGAAATAACCTTACCCTTCCTTATAAAGTGCAGTATTTTACCGATACTGGCACGTCTCGGGTTCATAACACCGTCAATGCCTATCATTGGAACAAGATGATTATAATCTACCTTATTAATAAGCGATATGGCTTTTTTGGCTCCAAGCTGCTTTGCCAGGAGAGCTCCCAATATGTTTGCCTCATCATCATTCGTAACCGCGATGAAATAATCAGCATCCTGTATATTTTCTTCTTTGAGCAAGTCCTGACTCGTTCCATCCCCATAAAGGCAGATGGTCTTATCCAGCCTGGAGGCAAGCATATCGCACCTGCCCTGTTTCTTTTCAATAATTTTTATCATGTCAGCCCCCTTCTTCTCGAGTAACTCCGCAAGCATGAGAGCTGTGTTACCTCCTCCGAGAATAAACACCCTTTCTGAAGGTTCCGCTTTCTTACCGAAAAATTTGAGGGCATCCTTTACATCCTCTGATCTGGCGAATACAAACAGACAGTCGTTCTCTTTGATCACTGTCTTCCCGGAAGGTATAATGGGTTCATTTCCACGCGTGATAGAGGCAACAAGTATCTCCCCCCCTCCGTATATTTCCCTGAGTTGCTCCAGGTTCTTTCCTATGGCAACACACTCTGAATTTATATAGAATGATACGAGTTTGACCCTGCCTCCGGCAAAGTCTATTACCTCCAAAGCTCCTGAGTACTCCATGAGATTGATGACGTCATTCACCGCTTCTCTCTCCGGATTTATACAGAGGTCTATATCCAGATGATTTTTATCGAAGAGGGCGGAATCTTCACTCAGGTCGGGGTTTCTTATCCTTGCGATTTTGAATGGTGAGGTGGATTGCGTAGAAGCAAGCAGACATGCCACTATGTTGGTTTCATCACTGTCGGTGACGGCAACAACCATTTCAGCCTGGCTCAGTTTTGCCTTTTTCAGCACCTGTGGACTGCTCCCACTGCCCGCTATGGTCTGCACATCCAGATTTTCGGAGATGCTCTTCAGACGCTCCTCATCTTTGTCAATAATAATGACATCGTTCCCCTCTTTGGATAGGATATCTGCAATATTATAGCCGACTTCTCCGGCTCCTATGACAATGACTCTCATTTCTATAAAATCCCCGGCTTAGTTTACTATATCAATAGCAATTCTGTCTTTTACACTTATCTTGAACTTGTGCATTCCCAAGACGATTTCATCAAAAAAGTCCCTGTTGCTTAATACTACCATGTCGGACAACACATTCCCATTCTCCTGTTTTAGATTTCCGGAATCGAATACTCCAGATACCACTGTCACAGCCATCTTAGGCACCTCCAGATTGCATCTGCCGGTACCGGGAATGTCAAAAGCAAAATTTGCACATTCTATCTCGTCCAGCGTTTGTGAGATAGTGTGTCCCGCCGTATATAATTTTTCATATGTTAATTGAGTTGATTCTCCCAGACCTATGAGGAGTATCTTAGAGGAGAGAGTCCGATGATCAGAGCAGATGAGAACCTTTTCCATGAAAGCGCCAGTAATCCTGCCCTCCACGATTAGTTTTGACACCAGACCATTCAGGCGCCAATCCACAAGACCGCAGTAACCTCTTGGAGGCCTTTCATCGGAAAAAAATCCGAAGGCCAAACTGTCATACGTCAGTATATCCAAAGGTTCTGACGATACCTTAATTTGCATCTTTTCCCCAGAGTCTCACATACATGGCATCAAGAATACCGTTTATGAAAGAACCCGAATTATCCGAACCATAATTCTTTCCTATGTCAATCGCCTCATTCAGAGTCACCTTGGGGGGAATGTCATCACAGTACAGGAATTCGCAGACCGCCATTCTGAGAATGTTTTTGTCTACTATTGACATCCGTTGCAGTGACCAGTGCTCAGAACAATTTGTTATAAGATCATCTATTTCTTCAATGTGACTCAGGGTGTATCTTATCAACTGTTCGGAGAATTCACCCGTCTCCTGTGGTATTCCAAAACTATCCCGGAAGAGCTCTATGGCTTCATCAACGTCGATCTTTGAAGCATCAACCTGATAGAGAACCTGCAAGGCGATCTCTCTGGCCTTTCTTCTTTGACCCATCAATTCCTCTGGGTGGGACAGTGATTACAATAACTTAAAGAGGTTCGCCATCTCTATGGCTGATATGGCGGCATCCCATCCCTTGTTACCCGATTTTGTGCCGGCCCTCTCTATAGCCTGTTCTATCGTGTCGGCAGTAATTATACCGAAAGCAACCGGCATCTCTGTTTCCAATGTTACAAGAGCGATACCTTTGGATACCTCGGAACTTATATACTCAAAATGGGGAGTAGAGCCCCTTATAACGGCTCCAAGGCA
>CAZRUU010000155.1:0-3737 GCA_964603235.1 uncultured Syntrophaceae bacterium
ATTAAGGAATATGCCCACGAATATCCGGAGGCAGTGTTTACGTCTGTTGATCCGCACCTTGAGTACAATCCTCTCTGGGATCATAAAGCCGATTGCGCGTTCCCATCGGCAACGCAGAACGAGATTAACGAAAGAGATGCGCAGAATCTGGTGAACAATGGCATTCAGTTAGTGGCCGAGGGGGCAAATATGCCGACAACACCTGAAGGTGTGGAAAGGTTCCTGAACGCAAAGATTCTGTATGGACCAAGCAAGGCGGCCAATGCAGGTGGTGTTTCGGTTTCCGGTCTGGAAATGACCCAGAACAGTATGCGCTTGAGCTGGACGCAGGAGGAAGTGAACAGCTATCTCCAAAGAATTATGAAAAGTATCCACAGTGCCTGTTCGACTGCTTCGGAGGAATATGGAGCCCCGGGCAACTATGTAATGGGTGCAAATATAGCCGGATTCACCAAGGTGGCAAAATCTATGCTGGCACAGGGCATTGTTTAAATTTTTCCCTGCAACAGTTGACAGGTAAGAACATAGCCTGAGCAACAAGGGTGGTGTTTGTCGATGACAAACACCACCCTTGTTTGTTACCGGCAAAAGCTTGATGGATTTATAAAAAATCAGAAAGCTCCCTCTTCCTTGATGCATAACCTTTACCCATGCCTGAGATTACCGGTTACGGACCAGCCTTTGTAATTTGTAGTGATATCTTTAAGGCGCTGGAGCCTCATGCCAATCGCCACCAGGACGGAACGTACAAAGACTCAAAACATGACTCGTCAGGCTCGTGACACTTACGGTGGGTAAAGTCAGAAATCTGCTATTGCATATCATCTTCTGTAAGTTCGACTGACGGATCACTTCGCTCCATCCGATCCATTTACCATCAGCGTATCTATATATTATTACATACCACTCAACGATTCACTCACTTGCTGACCTCAAACCCGGGTTCAAAACTTTAAAAAATAATTGACATCACAGTAGTGGCATGATATCGGTGTCTGCCAACGTACGAAATGTGAATTTCTGTTGGGTACCTGTGGTGATTTACACCCGGCAAAAGAGTGCCGGGGCCACCGTGTTTGAAGATTGGTAAAAACCGGGATGACATTACGGTTAGAGCTTTTTAGAAATAGTTGATTCTCACATATTTTATACGGATATGTTAACAGGGATGCCCTGTTACAGCATATAGTTTGTAAAAAAATCAGGAGGTATGAGCATGGAAATATCAGCCCCTTTACCGGGAAGTGTCATTGAGATTTTAGTGAAGGTTGGCGATGAAGTCAAAGAAAACGACGAGTTGCTAATCATTGAAGCGATGAAGATGGAAAATCCCATATTTGCCTCAGCAGATGGGACAGTCAAGGAAATAAAAGTAAAAGAAAAAGATACCGTGGAAGCTGAGCAGGTATTGATAGTGCTGGAGTAAAACAAGCCTTAAAGTTGTTTGTAACCCGAGTTGAACCCTCTAAGAAGCTTCAACTCGGGAAAACACCATTTACACTGTCTGCTGATCTGATTTAAGGATATTGAGGACTGGCGGCTTTGCAGAACCTGGATAGTAGAACTGGGTCGCATCTTGGAAAGTATTGTATGCGTTGAGTTTGGGTCTATTTACATTTCCATCGGAATTTATTTTTTACCGGGGATATAATAATTGATGTCAGGAGGTTTTAGGTTGACATGGTTGATTGGATTTTGGCGATAAAAATCGCGGGTGGCGGTTTTGGCATGGTATTTCTGATACTCATAATATTACAGGTGGTAGTGCAACTGGTAAAGGTGACCACCGAAAAGATTACCGGTGCCAAAAATTAACGGTTTGTCTTTGTTTGACATCATCTAAATTCCACCCAGAAATTGGCAGTTTTCCGCACTTATATGTCATAAGAGTTTAATTCCATATCGTGCATGTTTAGTACATTTCCGTATAGTCTGTTAATTTTCTTGGGCTTTTGAAAAGCGCTCCTTTCTGGATTGCGGGTTAGATGGTGGTCTTTCTTTAAAAATTCATTTTTGGAAGAACAATATCTAAAAAGCTGTTATCGGAGGTATAACAATGTTCGGATTACTTGAAAGTGGCTTCGGCCTGTTTTACTGGGGCAATGCCCTTATGATTGTTATAGGCTTGGTATTCATTTATCTGGCAATTTCCAAGAATATGGAGCCCCTTTTGCTGATACCCATAGGGTTCGGCATGATGCTGGTCAATCTGCCTCTTGGCGGCATGATGGATTATGAAATGACCCTCAGAGCTCCGCAGGCGGGTACTGTAATGGAAGTACAAATGCAGGAGGGGGACTCCTTTGGAAAAGGCGGGGTTGTATGCAAACTCGATTCGGGAGAGGTTGTAACTCCCGTTTTTGGCAGGATTGATTCTCTGAAACTGTCTAAGGGACAACATATTGATGAAGGAGATGCTATAGGTAAGATTATAACGATGGAACAGACTGATCAGGCTGTTCTACCCACAAGACCTGTAGGATTACTTTCCAGAGTTTTTAAGTACGGGGTTATGTGGCAGATGCTGCCTCCTCTGATGTTTCTTTGTCTGGGAGCGCTCACGGATTTTGGGCCCATGCTTGCCAATCCAAAAACCCTGCTTCTTGGCGCTGCCGCACAGTTCGGGGTTTATTTCGCATTCTTTATGGCGTTGATGTTTGGTTTCACTTTTCCGGAGGCGGCGTCCATAGGAATAATAGGTGGTGCTGAGGGGCCCACCACCATATACGTCACTTCTCTGCTCGCCCCACACATTATAGGCGCCACCGCTGTAGCATGTTACTCTTATATGGCACTTGTACCCGTTATTCTGCCTCCTGTTATCTATCTTCTTACCACTAAGAAGGAGCGCCAGATATATATGAAACCTTCGCTTCGGAAGGTATCGAAACTGGAAAAGGTAGTCTTCCCTCTGCTTACGACTATTATTGTCGTATTGATGGTGCCGTCTTCCGCTCCTCTTATCGGATGTTTTATGGTGGGTAATCTTTTCAGAGAATCCGGCGTTACCGAACGGCTGAACAAAACAGCCCAGACAACCTTTGTTGACATCATCACCATATTCCTTACTCTTGCCATAGGGGCATCAATGCCGGCTCAAAACTTTCTGCGACCCTCGACCCTGCTGATTCTTGTCCTTGGCGTTGTGGCTTTTGCCAGTGCGGCGGGTGCCGGTGTTCTCCTTTGCAAATTCATGAATCTTTTCCTTAAAGTGAAGTTGAATCCAATGATAGGCGCAGCGGGCGTATCTGCTGTCCCCATGTCTGCGAGGGTTGTGCAGGTTCTGGGTCAGAAGGAAAACAAACAAAATTTCCTCCTTATGCATGCCATGGGACCTAACGTAGCAGGTGCCATAGGAGCGGCAATCGCGGGTGGCGTGTTCCTGGGTATATTGAATTAGGGTTCTGAGAAAGAATCTTTAACACCGGGCGCAAGCTTTAACTTTTAAACTTACATGTAATAATCAGGGCCACCAGTTTTTCTGGTGGCCCTGACCGTTTGTGCTTGCGTCACACAAGATTTTCCTGCTATCAGCAACCCTGCCCAATAGGAGCTCCCCCGCAACAAGTTGCGGGGGAGCTCCTATTGTTAAGGAAAGTGTTTATTTTTTATTCGCTCGCTGTTCAATTCAGCAACACACTTCGAGTTATATTAGTACAGGGCATTCCGGCCCTTATCGATTGATCCCTGCAGCATTTCTGATTCTCTTTTATGCGGGCATCCCTTGTAAAAGAAAC
>CAZRUU010000156.1:0-3725 GCA_964603235.1 uncultured Syntrophaceae bacterium
AGCCTGACGACGAAAAACTCAAAGGGAATGCAGGTTGCAAAGAAAATAGGGTTGGGGCATGTTGGAAGAGATATCTTTCTTGATAATAACTGTGATTTTGAAGATACGCTTGATATATTAAATCGTATTGCCGAGAAACAGAATAGCTGGAGAACAATGGTAATTATTGGTCATCCACATGAAAGTACAATACAGGCAATCAGAAAAGCACTGCCCATCTTCCGGAGCAGGAAGATACACATTGTACCATTATCTGATCTAATCCAGTAATGGTTAGGATGTTTGCATGGGAAGGATTTTTTACGAGGGCGTCAAGAATAAGATATGAAAACAGCACACAATATGAGAAATACCGCCATTATTATTATTCTCTTCTCTGTTATCACAGCATGTGTATATCCCCCGTATGAGAAACAAGCTGCTCCACAGGAACGGGTAGAAGACGTTTTTCCAAAGGGGTATTACCACTACTCTCTCGGGGTGCTCTTTGCACTTGGTGGAGAAATTGACAGGGCCATTGGCGAATATGAGAGTGCCTTTCGGCTTGATCCCGAATCTTCCTATCTCATGAATGAACTTGCCACACTCTACATAAAAAAGGGAGAGGTTGATAAAGCGGTCAAATTACTGGAGAACTCTGTTACGTGCGACCCTGAATATATCGATTCCCATATCCTGCTGGGCAGCCTGTATGGCAATCTCAAAAGGTACGAAGATGCTGTAAATGAATACAAAAAGGTTATCGAAATAGATCCTGAAAAACTGGAGGCATATCTTTTTCTCAGTCTGTTCTACCGTGAAAATAAGGATTATGAAAACGCAATAAGGGTGCTTAACGATCTGCTCAAGATTGACCCCCGTAACCTTATGGGCAATTATTACCTTGCCAAAACATATGCCGCTTTGGAGAGATACACTGAAACTGAGACATTGCTTCAGAAAACCTTGGATATCAAACCGGCATTCAAACCGGCATTAATAGATCTGGGGATGCTATACAGGTCTCAAGATAAAAATGAAGAGGCCATGGAGATTTACAAAGATTTCCTCCATACTGATCCATCCAGCAGTGAGATGAGATTTGAACTGGGAAATATTCTATTGAAATTAAAGAGATATAATGAAGCCGTCGAAGAATTTGAGAAGATATTGGAACTGGACAATTCTCTTACCGATGTACATTTCTCATTAGGACTCGCATATTTTTTCGGTGGTGAAGAATACAACAAGGCAATTGGGGAATTCCTCACCGTACTTGAAACACGACCCGATAATTACAGGGCCATCTATTTTCTCGCTGGTGCGTACGAAGAGAACAAACAATACACAGATGCTATGAAAGAACTTGAGACCATACCCGAAGCATCGGAGCTGTACACAGCCACCCGCATCAGGATGGGATTTATCCTGAAGGAACAAGGCCATCCTGAAAAAGCGATAGAGTTGATCAAAAGAGAGATAGAAAAGAGCAGTGAAGGCCTTGAATTCCATAGATTTCTTGCCGCTCTTTATGAGGAAGAAAACAGGTTTGGGGATGCAGAAGAGGTCTTAAAAAAAGCTCTTTCCTTCTCGTCACAGGATATAGATTTGCACTACAGATTGGGTGTTATGTATGGCAAAGGAAACAAACATCAGGAAAGTGTAAGAGAAATGAAGGCCGTGCTCAAGCTTGACCCGGATAATGCTAATGCGATTAATTTCATTGGTTATAGCTATGCGGAGAGGGGTGTCAGACTTGATGAGGCCGAAAAACTGATCAAGAAAGCCCTTCGCCTGAAACCGGACAGCGGTTATATTATGGATAGCCTTGGTTGGGTTTACTTCCGGCAGAACAGGGTAAAACTGGCAATAGACTATTTGAGGAAGGCGTGGGATCTTTTACCCGAAGAGCCTGTAATTGCCGGCCACCTTGGCGATGCCTATACAAAGGACGGTCAGATGGAAAAGGCGCTGAAAATATATCAACGGGCGCTGGATCTTAATCCGGTGAACAATGACCTGAAAGAAAAGATAAAAAACATACGGATACCCAGTGAATAAAAAGAATGTTACTTTAATTTGTTTTGTTTTCCTTGTGATCTCCGGGTGTATTTCCGGGAAGATTCCAGAGTCCACAAAAGGTTTGGTGGTTTCCCCCAAAGATGTTTTAGGGAAAATCGCCATGCCGGCCAGTGGCGATGTAATAAGGGCCACTGCTAATATCACGCTCAATTCTTCTGAAGGGAGATATTCAAGAAAGATGGCGCTCTTGCTGAAGACGCCTTCCTATCTTTACACAGAGACAATACCGATCTTTGGCCCGGCTGACTTTTTCCTTTCTGCGAACGAGGAATCTCTCAAGGTGTTTCTCCCTGGGGAGGGGAAGTTCTATGTGGGAAAAGCGACAAAGAAAAATCTTTTTCTGTTTTTAAAAGT
This sequence comes from uncultured Syntrophaceae bacterium, assembly GCA_964603235.1. Lineage (GTDB taxonomy): Bacteria > Desulfobacterota > Syntrophia > Syntrophales > UBA2210 > UBA2210. Next base: position 2,416 of record CAZRUU010000156.1, read on the forward strand.
ACTTATTTCACCTGGTGACATGGTTTCCATTCTTGTGGGATTGCCTCCGCAAATAATGGAGGGAAACCTTTCGGAATATGTGGAAGGGAGATTGTACCGTGTGGATATCAGATCCGGGAAGAGGAAGAGGTCACTCTGGGTAAATCCTGATGATTATAGATTGACAAAGATTGAAGAGATTGATGATGGCAGGATTATCTATAGGGCAACATTCAGAGACCCTATTGTTATTGATGGTATACCATATCCGGGGAGAGTAGATATAGAAGTTGGAGAACCTGAAAGGGCGAATATAAATATACGCTATATCGATCTTGAAATCTCACCCGATGAAGACACTGTGGCTTTCGATCTCCAAGCACCTTCCGGTATTGTCCCTGTATTCATAGACTGAAACCTTGCATAACTACGCTTCTGGTCATTGCGAGGAGTAGGGCAACGTGGCAATCTATTATGATTATAGGGAGTTAGAGATTGATTCCCGATAAAGAGGGATTATATCGGGAATCGCAATGACACTGTAGGTGTTATGTAAATATCTCAGACTGATGTCTACCACCGGTTGGCTCGGTTGTACACCCGAGTCAACCGGCAGGCAATCTATTTGATATCGATCAGCTTTTTCCTGGCTATCCTTGCTGGCGTTGTGTTGGGATAATCTTTGATAACTCTCTGCAACAAGAGTTTGGCGCTGGATTTATCGCCTAGTTTCAGAAAAGAGAGAGCCTGTTTCAGAAAGGCATTGGGAACCTTGTTTCCCTTGGAGTAGTTCTGAATTACCCCTTCGTATTCAACGATTGCTTCTTCATATCTCCCCTCGAAATAGTCACACTCTCCAATCCAGAACTGCGCATTATCTGAATACTCTGTATTAGGGAAGGATTTAAGGAACTTTCGAAACTCCTCTTTAGCCAGGCCATAGTTTCCGTTCTTGAATATACGATAGGCGTTGGAATAAGCTTCTTCCCTGCCCATTGATTCTCCTTTGTCGACAGGGAGAAGTTTCTTTTTTTCGACCTTTCCTTTTTGGGATTTCTCCTTGTCCATACCCAGATAACTTTCAAGGTATGTTAATCTGTTGGAGATATCGACCAGGCTGTCGTTTAGATTTTCCGATTTCTTTTTTGATTCGAGGGCTGTTACCTTAACCTTCAGTCTTTCCGTGTTTCCCCGCAGTTTCTGCACGCTGTTCCTTAAATCTATTGCGTCTGCGTCTACATTTGCCTGGCTCTTTCTTGTCGATTTTATAGACTCCCTGAGGTCTGAGGTGTCCTTTTGAAGAGCGGCTATCTTCGCTCCGAGATTTCCCT
>CAZRUU010000157.1:0-3688 GCA_964603235.1 uncultured Syntrophaceae bacterium
CTACTGTGCTTCTCTGTGTGGTGACGGATACGCCGGCAATACGCTCTTTGTAGTTCCCCTGCCTCCATATTCCCTGACATGCCTGACACAATGACTGCCAGAAGACATCGGGGTCCTGCTCCGCCCATCCCGGATTTTCTGAGTAATAGGGTTCAAATACAACCTGTTCCTTTGCGATAAGGTTACCCTTCAGGTCAAATATCAGGGCTTTCAGGCTCTGTGTACCGTTATCAATGGAGAGAAGCAGATCCTTATTTTCCATGGTACAGCCTCCGGTTTCCGATTCCTGGTTTTCTTGTTAATCCATGATCCTATTTTTTCTTGTCCGGGAGTGAATAAGCCTGTTCCCACAGATCAAGATAATCCTTTATCTCTTGTTTCCAGCGTTTTCTGTCCCACGGTAGCGACGATTCACACAGTTTCTGCACGCGCTTAATATGCTCTTTACCTCCCATGGGAGTCAATAGTCCTATGCGCACTCTCCTCAGGAGAAGATCGGAAAGGTGCTTTACCTGTTCATACTTTGCCGTGAAGGGCAGCTCCGCCCACAGTGTAAAAGTGCCAGGAATGACTGTGAGATCATCGGTTGAGGCTGTTTTTACAAGTTCATTAGCGGCCTCTCCATACCTGCCGTAGAGTCGCCGCCAGGTTTCTGCGGACAGTCCGAAATCTTCTTCCGGTATTGTGTCGGGTACGGGGAAGAAGACCGGATCGTTTCTCCCGATAAATCGAACCTGTGGCAGGAAAGGCTTTGCTGCCTTCAGGGTATCCCATGCCATCTTTCGAAATGTTGTCAGTTTTCCACCCGTTATGGTAACGAGGCCCTTATTCTTCCAGACGACATAATCGCGTGATTCTTCCGAAGGGGAAAGCTTCCCCTCGCTGAGTACCGGTCTGATGCCGGCAAATGTTGATATACAATTATCCGCCGATACATCAAGGGAGGGGAAAAACAGATGAATGGCCTCCAGCAGATATGATACTTCTTCTTTTGTGATCGAAGGTTCTTTTCGTATATCTTCCCTGTGGTCTATATCGGTGGTTCCGACGAGAACGGCCCCTTCCCAGGGGATCGCGAATAGAAGTCTGCTATCAGCAGGATGGACCATAGTTACTGCCTTGTCGATGGGAATAACGGAAGCGGGAAAGACGAGATGACTTCCTCGCAGGGGGCGCAGGTGTCGCTTCTTATCAGGTGAGGGATGCAGTTCTTCTCCCCAGACGCCGGCTGCGTTGATGACCGCACCGGTTGAGAGCGTTTTATTCTCAAGAGTTTCTGTATCTTCTATTACTACCCCCGTGACCTGCCCATCAACATTGCGGAGTATTCCTTTTGCCGCCGTGTAGTTGAGGGCGCAGCCGCCGGATGTGACGGCTTCGTTGATCAGACGCAACACAAGTCTCGCATCGTCAACCTGGGCATCAAGAAAGCTAAAGCCTCCCGCAAGTCCTCTTCTCTTGAGATGGGGCGTAAGGGCGGAGAACTCTCTGGTATCATAAAACTGGTGTTGTTTCTCATGCGCCATGAGATCGTAGAGGATAAGACCGATATCGAGCGACCATTTGCCGGGTGATATGCCTCTGTAAACAGGCATGAGAAATCCTGCCTGCTCAACCAGCCCGGGGGCTTCTTTGAGCATGCGTTCACGTTCTTCAACGGACTCCTTTGTCAGGAGGAGATGGCCGTCCTTAAGGTAGCGCAGACCGCCATGAACCAGCTTTGTGGAACGGCTCGATGTCCCCCATGCGAAATCCATACGTTCCACAAGGAGCACATTAAGACCCATGCGGGTGGCTTCTCTAAAGACTCCGGCCCCCGTTATGCCGCCTCCTATTACAACCAGATCCCAATCTTCTCTTAAATTCTCTATTCCCATTTTTCTAACCCTCAATTTGTTTATTGTATGTACTCACCTTTTTCCAGATGCCGATGCTTTCTTCCAGTACCGAGCGAACAATTTGCTCTGCGTCTCCTTTTTCCTGCTCAATCGAACTGAGAAGTTGGAGATAGTAATCGAGGGATGACTTTCTTCCCGCTCCCAGACTGAAATAGGGGAAAGCCATAACCTTGAAAATGGAGGAGAAATCGTTGAGAATCAGAGGATATATCGGGTTTCCGGAATGCCGGGCGAACAATATTTGCAGCCTCCAGTCGTAGTCCGCGAAGGCCAGCGCATTGTCCCCCAGGTTACTGGAGAGATTGAGGTGTTCCCGGAAGACCCCGGGTGAGTTGGCGATGGCAAGACGAGCAACGGGGGGAATCAGCACGACCCTGAATTCAAGGAGGCGGGTGATGAATCCATTGGGAAGAGATTCTCCATACTTTGCAAGGGAACTGAGCAGACCCAGGCCGCCTTCCTTCCAGTAATCGTTAACCACGGTGGGCTTCCCGTGCCGGATAGTGATCCATCCCTCAGCCGCGAGACGCTGGAGAGTTTCTCTGAGAGTTGGTCTTGTTACGTCGATCTGCTTCGCAAGCGATCTTTCATTCGGAAAGCTCGATCCCGGAGGATAAATGCCGTTAAGAATGGATGTGACCAGCCTGTGTTCCGCGTGTTTGGCAGGATGGAAGGGGTTTTCTGATTTCATAATGCGTGACTCCTCTGGTAAGAGGTCATACCAGTTTAATGCCGTAGTGTCAAGGAGATAAATAAATCTCCGTTGTTCTAGTAACCGAAGCTCATACTTGTGCAGGGACAATCTGTGTGTTAACTTGCCAATCGCAAATCGCCGATTCAGCGAGACGAACGGAGGAGAGCTAAATGATAAAAACTGCGATTACTGAAATGTTCGGTGTGAAATACCCCATTATATGCGGCGCAATGATGTGGCTCTGCAAGCCTCCCCTCTGTGCTGCGATATCCAATGCTGGAGCCATAGGCGATATTACCGCGGCCAACTATGAGACCGAAGAAGACTTCAGGACCGCGATAAATGAAACGCGCGGGCTTACGGACAAACCCTTTATGGTGAGTGTTACCATACTGCCCTCGATTCGCATTACCGCCGAGCATTACAAAATGTATCTTCGTGTCTGCGCGGAGGAACAGGTGGCGGGTGTCGAGATATCAGGCGCTCCGATCGACAAGGCTTGTGGCATGGAATATATTGAAATGCTCAAGAAGGCCGGGGTCAAGATGTTTCACAAGGTGGGTTCGGTTCGCCACGCGCTTCACGCCGAAAGAGTGGGATATGACGGGATATACGCTGCGGGAATTGAGGAAGGGGGACATCCCCTGAATGATGACGTTTCTACTATGGTGCTCACGCCGAGAATCGTGGAAGAGGTAAAACTGCCGGTGGTTACCGTGGGGGGAATCGCGAACGGCAGGACGATGGCAGCGTCCCTGGTGCTGGGTGCGCAGGGAGTAATGATGGCCACGCGTTTCATTGCGACCCGTGAATGTAATGTACATAACAATATAAAGAATAAACTCATCAGTAGTCAGGAAAATGATACAACACTTATCTGCAAGTCCATAGGTCTCCAGGCTCGGGCGCTGAAAAACAAGAATGTTAGTGATGTCTTGGATGTTGAAGCAAAGGGGGGCGGTCTAGAGGCGATTATTCCTCTGATTACCGGGGCAAGGATAGCGGAGGCATGGGATACAGGAGATGTGGATATAGCCCCCATGATGGTGGGACAGTCAGTGGGCCTGATCCACAACACCATGACCTGCAAAGAACT
>CAZRUU010000158.1:0-3647 GCA_964603235.1 uncultured Syntrophaceae bacterium
CTCATCAGAGCTTTTGCCATATCGGCATCGATTTTATCAAATACCGGTTCTCCAAGACCGGGGGGACATCCCTTCACAATTATTTCCACAATCCCGCCAAGAGAATCGCCTCTTTCCCCTGCTTCTTCCAGCCGCCTTTCCATCAGTTCGGCCGCTTTCATATCAGGGCACAAGAGCCTGTTATTTCCAATATCATTCATCGACAGGTTTTCAACTCTGACACTACCCAGTTCCAGCGTATAGGCGATCGTTTCGATGCCTTCACGGACAATTATCTTTTTCGCGATGGCCCCGGCTGCTACACGCGCCGCTGTCTCCCGACCTGAAGCCCTGCCGCCGCCACGGTAATCCCGAATGCCGTATTTCTTGAAATAGGTAAAATCGCCGTGTCCCGGCCTGAACAGATCTTTAATCTGATCGTAGTCCCCGCTTCTGACATCGCTGTTTCTGATAACAATGGAGATGGGTGTTCCCGTGGTCTTTCCCTCAAATGTACCTGAAAGAATTTCGGCGATATCCTCTTCCTTCCTGGGTGAAGATGACGTGTGCCGCCCGGGCCTTCGCCTGTCCAGCTCCCTTTGGATATCCGATTCATTCAGGGGTATATTTGGAGGGCACCCATCCACTACCACACCGGTCGACTTTCCATGCGATTCTCCCCACGTGGTAACCTTAAAAATTGTTCCTGTTGTATTTCCCGACATGATTCTCCCCTTTAGTCTTCCAAGCAGTTCTGGTTTAAAAATCTGCAGATCTCATCCGCCACCTTGTCGATCCCTTTGTCTGACGTATCTATGATCAGATCAGCCAGTTCCCGGTACACTGGCTCACGTTTTTCGAGGATTACGGAACACTCAGTGACAAGGTCATCGTGCGAAAGTGACGGCCGATGACTCATACTCTTCTGATCGGAACGCATCCTCTTCACTATCGTTTTTACATCAGCTGAAAGCCAGATAAAAAGGCTGTTATTTTTCAGAACCTCTCTGTTTTCCAACGTCTCAAACGCGCCGCCGCCGGTGGCTATGATACAGTTCCTGTTTAGCCCCAGTTCCTTGATTGCTTCTTTTTCCCTTAAGCGAAACTCATCCCATCCGCCTTTTTTCACTATTTCCGTAATCGACATTCCCGCTTTTTCAATGATGATTTCATCCGTGTCATAAAATGGGAGTTTCAACCTCTCTGAAAGCCTCTTTCCCACTCCTGTTTTTCCCGTACAGCGATATCCTGTTAAAATAATGTTTTTCATATGTACAACTTTTTGAATTCATCCCAGAAAGCCGGGAAGGATTTCTTCACACACTTTTTATCTTTTATCTTTATCCCCGGCACCACGAGCCCCGCCACGGCGAAACTCATCGCGATCCGATGATCATTGTATGTCTCGATCTCGGCGCCGTGCGGAACTCCTCCTCTGATAATGAGACCATCGGCAGATTCTTTCGCGTCAATACCTGTCTTGTTTAATTCATTGACCAGCGCTTCAAGCCGGTTGCTTTCCTTCAGGCGCAGGTGCGAAACATTCTTTATCACCGTTACCCCTTCTCTGAAAGCCGCGAGAATGGCAAGGGACGGAACCATGTCGGGCATGTCCGACATGTCGAACTCATAATCTCCCCTGCTCAGTCCCTTTCCGGTTACTTCTACACAGTTTTCACCTCTGGAAACATGGCATCCCAGCGACTCGATTATCCGGAGAAACGCGATATCTCCCTGCCGTGTCTCCGGGTTTATATTTACAACCTTGATCTTTCCCTCTGCAAGCGCCGCCGCGACAAAAAAGTAAGACGCGTTCGACACATCCCCTTCAATCAGGTATTTTCTGCCTGTATATCCCTGTTGTGCATTTACTTTGTATTCATTTTGCCCCCGTTTTTCGACTTCCACACCGAAATGACGCATTACGTCAATTGTCATATCGATATACGGCATGGAAGCGGTCATGCCCCGGAGCTTAAGCTCGACATCTCTTTGTGAATAAGGGGCAGATATAAGAACGGAGGATATATATTGACTGCTCTCGGCATCTGTAAAGACTACTCTTCCACCGCGCAATCCGCCGCCCTGCATAGTAACCGGCGGATAACCATTAACACATTGAGAAACAACTCCCAATGTTTCCAGTGCGTCAAGAAGGGGTTTTACGGGCCTTTCTCTGAGGCGGCTGCTTCCATCCAGCGTTACATGTCCACTGCCGAGTGACACCAGCGTTGTCAGAAACCTCAGGGCCGTGCCGTTGTTTCCCAGGTAGATAGTCTTTCCCGGATCTTCTATCCTGCCGTCTGTCCCCGTCAAAATGATATCATCCTTCGCCATAAGTATACCGGCACCGAGAGAACGAAGGGCATTAATCAGGTATTTCGTATCTTCCGAGAGCAGCACATTACGCAGAAATGTCTTTCCCCCGGCAAGCGCGGCAATCACTAATGCCCTCTGTGTGTAGCTCTTCGAACCGGGAACTGCGACCGATGCGTTAAGGTTGTTTATTTGTCTTATCTCATTCATTTGTCAGCTCTTCCAATACAACTTGCTTCATTAAATCAAGTGGCGGTCGGAGCCCCGTCCATATCCTTATCTGCTCCGCCCCTTGATATATAAACATGGGAAGGCCCGATATAACAGAACATCCCGCCTCTTGGGCATCTTTCAAAAGTCTTGTTTCTAACGGATTGTATATCATGTCCATAACACACCCAAAATTGGAGAGCGCCTCCGCCCTTACAGGAGATATTTCCATATCGGGAAACATTCCTGCGGGTGTGCTGTTAATCAGACAGTCCGCCTTGATTTTTTCCACTTCCGAAATCGGATGAAAATCGCATCCGAATTCCTTTGCCAGTTTTTCACCTTTCGTTACAGTCCTGTTAAGGATAACCGGAGTTCCACCTTCCTGTAAGATGCCGAAAACCGCCGCCCGCGCGGCGCCCCCGGCCCCCAGTATAGCAAAGGTCTTTCCCTCAATTTCGATAGATTCTTTCAGCGCGAGTGTAAATCCTGTCCAGTCGGTATTGTCACCTTCCAGTCTTCCGTCAGTAAAGGTCAGTGTATTGACGGCGCCTATCATCATGGAGCTTTCGCTTACCTCGTCGAGATAGTCCATGACCGCGGTCTTGTGAGGAATGGTTATGCTCGCTCCCCGGATATTCATCTCTTTGATCTTCCGCGTGATTTCCCGGGCGTTCTCCACGCGTATCGCGATATAGCGCGCGTCTATCTTCATTTCTTTTAAAGCCGCGTTGTGCATCACCGGGGACAGGCTGTGCTCTACCGGGTTTCCAAAGAGGGCATATATATTTTTGTTATTTTTCATGATGTAAAATCGCGTCAATCTCTTTTGTTTCTTTTACAGTCAGCTGGCCGGGGGCGGACTGTGCCCCCGCTTCGAGAGAAGCAAAACTGAGATATGAGCCGAACAGGGGCGCCGCAACCCTGCTCACCCTCCCCTCCGAACCCATGCAGAAGGCTATAATGTCGCGTTTCAGTTTTCTGACATAATTAACCAGTTGCAGTATGACAAGATTGTCTTCCATGAGGCCGGCAAACGTAACAATCTTGACGATATCCGCCCCCTTTTCAGCACATTCATTATAGATGTCAAGCAACCGCGTATACGCCGGTGTCCCGTCAAAGTCGTGATGGGAAACGAT
>CAZRUU010000159.1:0-2403 GCA_964603235.1 uncultured Syntrophaceae bacterium
GCATCTACATCGGATTCCTTTATGCCCCTAATTACTATTTTTGATAAATCAAAATTTTCCATAATTTTTTCCTCCATATTTTAAGTATACAGAAAAAAATATAATGAACGAACCCGCCGCAATCAGTGGGCCATCCTCCTAAGAAACTAAATGTGAAATAGAGCATGGAAATATCTTTTTTTGTGATGGAAATATAGGTGAAATGGCCTTGTATGTCAAAGTTAAAATATTCATGGCCTATACGGTTTTCGGGTTAAGGCATAAAGGCAGTGCTTGGTAAATATGCCAAGGGTAAAGAGGTATATTTGTATAGTGGAGTTAGTAAAAAGGCGTTTTGTTTTTATGTATGTTTGCTAAACTTTACTTAAATGATTTTCCTTAGGATTTATTTATAGATTTTTTGCTCCTTGTGGAGATGCCTTTTCCCTGACAGGATTAAAATACATGAACTGCAGAGGCCTTGAAAGAGACATAAACTGGGATCCCCTCTTCCAGGCCAAGTTCGATAAGCGCTCCCTTTGTTATCAGGCCTTTAAAAGAGACATTTTTAACACTCACCGCAATCTCATAATAAAAGCCCTGATTGTTGATTTGTGTGATAATTCCTGAATAACTGTTTCTCATGCTTGAGGAAAATTTCTCCCTGCTTATAATAATATCTTCCGGCCTAACTGCCAAATATTGTGAGGAGGGATCAACTATTCGGCCTATTTCAATCTTTAATCCTGATACTACGGCATATGTTTCATGAAAAGAGGCCTCAAAAAGGTTTTTCATCCCTACAAAATCAGCAACAAAAGGGGAGACCGGTTTCTCGAAGATTTCTTTCACATGACCTGTCTGTTCAATGCGGCCTTTATTCATCACTGCAGCTCGTCCTGCCAACGATAGTACCTCAACAAAATCATGGGTTACCATTAAGAACGTAGTAGTAGAAGATTGATGAAGCTCCTTGAGGGCATTTCTAACTTCTTCCCTGAAATTGGGGTCCAGTGCGGAAAGAGGTTCATCAAGGAGAAGTACCTTGGGTTCGACCATCAAGGCTCTTGCCAGGGCTACACGTTGCTTTTCACCGCCACTTAAGTTGACAGGAAAACGCTGTTTCAGGTCGAAAAGGTTCAATACTTCAAGTAAGCGATCAAGCCTTTTTTTTGCGTGGGTCTTGTCTATCCTGTGAAAGTGCAGACCATATGTGATATTTTCAAGAACTGTGAGATGGGGGAAGAGAGCATAGTCTTGGTAGACAATACTAATGCCCCGTTTTTCAGGGGGCAACCCGGTGATTTCCCTTTCTCCAATGAGAATTTTTCCACTCATTAAGGGGATCAAACCCGCTATTGCTTCCAGAAGCACTGTCTTGCCCGCCCCGGTGGGACCCATGAGAATAAAGAATTCGTTTTCCGCTACATCGAGATTGACATCCCGAAGATGGAAATCCCGAAGATCTATGTTTAGCCCTCTGATTGTGATCATGTTTCTTTTCTGTTTCCTAAGGTAAGAATTCGGAGTATCAGGAAAAGGAGCAGGGAAATCGACACGAGCCACACTGCAACGGGCTGGGAATATTTTAGGCCATATGCCTCGAAGCGTTCATAGATCATGACCGGGGCAATCATGGGATGGTAGGCAACGATTACCACTGCCCCGAATTCACTGATGGCCCGGGCGCAGCACATGATAAGGCCAATAAGCATGCTCCGCCATGCAAGGGGAAAGGTGATGCGGAAAAAGGTGCTGGACATAGAGGCGCCGAGGCTCCGCGATACCTTTTCCAGACGGGGTGAAATCCCCTCGAAACCGGCTTTTGCGGCATTAAGATAGAAAGGGATGCCCACAAATGTTAATACGGTGACAATTCCAGTGACACTCCCCATAATCCGTATTCCGAGATCGCTAAGAATCTGGCCGATCCAGTGATTTTTTCCTGCTACGCTCAGGATGGCAATGCCAACCACAGGATGGGGGATGGCGATAGGCAGATCAATGATGCTTTCCACCAGCCTCTTTCCTCTAAAGGAGCTTCGGGCCAGGAGATAGGCGAGGGGCGTTCCCAGAACAAAGGAAATCAAGGCGGCCAATCCAGCCGTGTAAATGCTCAGCCAGATTGACCGCACCACATCTTTATCCTGTATGGTCTCCTTGAGCATTGCCGCGGACGGGGCACTCATCATCTGGATCAAGGGAAGCAGGATAAAGGCCATGATCACCAGGCCGCACGAGATACTAATCCAGAAAAACGGCTCACGTCTCATGATTCACCTCATTCATGTTATTCTCGAACTTCAACCAGATCTCGCAGCGCTTTGGGAAGCCGTGCCTTCATTTCCGCTGTTGGAACCCTACAGGGGATAAAGGGAGGTTGACCCATCTCCTTGAGGATCTTCAGTCCCCCCTGAGCATCAA
>CAZRUU010000159.1:2503-3638 GCA_964603235.1 uncultured Syntrophaceae bacterium
TTGAGGATCTTCAGTCCCCCCTGAGCATCAAGCATATACTGCAGGAAGGCAGTTGCCGCCTGAGTGTTAGGGGCGTTCTTTAGAAGGGTAATTCCATAGGTGCAGGATTTCCCTTTTTTATTAAGATAGGTGCCCGGTTTTTTCCCCGTGACCTTTACAACGGCCTTCTTGTAGAAAGTGTCATGTTTATAGTTTCCCAGGTTGATCTGGTCAGGGAGCTCCACGAATTTGAGTTCGTGCTGAACCGCAACTGACCGATACTCCCATGCATAGTCCATGTTTCCTGTTTGAAGCAATGATACCAGCTCCACGGACTTTGGGCGAATATTTTCCTGTGGGCGATTCGCAATCAGTTTCTTAAAGAGCCCCGGCTTTTTGTAATATTTTTCCGCCAGCTGAAGGACCATTACTGATCGATAACCGCAGGGATCGAGGTTGGGATCAGAATGTCCCCAGACAACATCTTTTTTCAGTAGAATTTCATACCAGTTTTGGGTATTGATTTCTTTAGCATAGTTACTTGTATTTGTATAGCAGAGCACCAGCCTGTTTGTGGCGAACCTGATGTTCCAGTCAGCATATGCGGGAATGAGCAACTGATCGATGACTGTGTAATCCGCCGATGCCATAATATCACAGGGTTTTTTAAGGTCCGTAATCTTTCGGGCGCATTTTCGACTTCCAGCCGACTCCCGGATAATATCCACATTTGGATATCTGCCCTCAAACACCTTCTCCATTTTTGCAAATGGAATAGTTAAACTGCCCGCATTGAAGATAATTACCTTGCCTGACGGCTGTTTCTCCTTTGTCCATCCCGACTGGGGATAGATCAGCAGGCCTGCAATAAAGAATGCCAAAACCAATTTAATTGCCAAAATCGATTTTCTGTTATCCATTTTTATATCCTCCTGTTTGTATATGTTTGATAGTAGGAACACATTGATCATTTCTTCGTCATATCGTATGCTAATCCTCACCATATTGTATACCAAAGGGCATTGTAAGAGAACTTTGCGAACATATTAACTCCTCCTCCAATACAATTCTATCAATTGAATCTATGATCTGATCTTCTTAAAACCTTCCTATATAAAATGAACATCGGACGCCTTAAAGGTAAAATATGCTGACA
>CAZRUU010000160.1:0-3616 GCA_964603235.1 uncultured Syntrophaceae bacterium
CTCCACTTACCAGTTCGAAGAGGCTGACACCGACATGCTAAGAAAGCTTTTCGATATGTATGAGACGGAATCTATAAAAACCGCGGAGAAAGACCTGGTCCTTCCCACATACGATTATTGCCTGAAGTGTTCGCATGTATTCAACATACTGGACGCACGGGGCGCCATAAGCGTAAATGAGCGTACAAGTTATATCGGAAAAGTGCGAAATCTCGCACGTCTCAGCGCCGAAGGATACTGCAGGCAGAGAGAAGAGATGGGATATCCCCTCACTGGAAAGTTCAACAGGAGTTAACGCAGGAGTTATTTTTCTCATGGCCAAAGAATTATTGCTGGAAATAGGAACAGAAGAAATCCCCGCCGCCTTCATGCCGAAAGCGCTGAAGGATATGGAGAGAATCATCACCAGGGAGTTTTCCGAAAACCGTATCGGTCACGGTAGCATAAAAACAATGGGTACACCGAGAAGGCTTCTCCTGTCGGTAAAGAATGTAGACGAAAGACAAGAGGACCAGCTCCTGGAAAAAGTAGGGCCTTCGACGAAAGTGGCATTCGACGAAGAGGGTAAACCCACTAAGGCGGCCATCGGATTTGCCAGGGGACAGGGAATAGATGTCTCCGAACTGGAAATAATAAGAATGCCCAAGGGAGAGCAGATCTGCTCGCGAAAGAAAATTACCGGTGAAAGCACAAAGGCGATTCTGTCGGATCTCCTGCCACGATTTATCCTCTCCATTCCCTTCCGAAAATCGATGCGCTGGATGGATATGGATGTGCGCTTTGCACGACCGGTCCACTGGATACTGGCGCTCTTCGGAGATGAAATTGTCCCATTCAGGATAGAGAACATAACCAGTGGGAATACAAGCCGCGGACATAGGTTTATGGCCCCGGAGCTATTCGAGGTCAACGGATTTGAAGACTATCTTGGGAAGATAAAAAAACGCTTCGTCGTGGTGGACCCTGGAGAAAGGAAAAACATCATACTGAATGAATCAGCAAAGGCAGCCAAAGATATCGATGGCTTTGTCCTCGAAAACGAGGATCTCCTGGAAGAAATAAGTTTTCTCGTCGAATATCCTTCCGTGGTACGCGGAAGTTTCGACAGGGAGTATCTTGCGCTTCCGAAAGAAGTACTGACCACTACCATGATGAAACACCAGAAATACTTCCCCATTGTCGACACACATGGCGACCTGCTTCCATATTTCATCACTATAAACAATACACTGGCCAGAGATCCTTCGGTGGTGACACGCGGCAATGAAAAGGTTATAAGGGCGCGGCTCGCCGATGCCCGGTTTTTCTTTGAGGAGGACCAGAAAACCCCTCTCGAAAACCATCTGGAAGATCTAAAAGATGTCATATTCCACACTCTTCTGGGCACATCCTATGAGAAGGTCATGCGGTTCAGGGACCTCGCGTCATACATCGCTAAAAAGATAAATCCACAAATCCTGCAGTCGGTCGACCGCGTGGCACTTCTTTCTAAAGCGGACCTTGAAACGCAGATGGTATGTGAATTTGCTGAACTCCAAGGGATAATGGGAAGAGAATATGCCTTGATACAGGGTGAAGATCCCATCGTCGCAAAGGCAATCCATGAACATTATCTGCCTGTATCCGCCGGAGGCGACCTCCCGGAAACAGACGAAGGTTCCATCGTCAGCATAGCCGACAAAATAGACACCATCGCGGGCTGCTTCGGCGTGGGCCTGATCCCTACGGGAACTGCCGATCCTTACGCACTGAGGCGGCAAGCCCTCGGTATTATCAATATCATCATAGACAGAATCTATCGTCTTGATCTTAACGAACTGGTGGATAAAAGCATTTCGATTCTTACCGAAAAGCTGAAGAAGAAACCGGAAGAGACAAAATCGGATGTCATAAATTTCCTGAAGGGAAGGTTTGAAAACCAGTTGATATCACAGGGATATTCATATGATGTGGTTGACTCCGTGCTTTCAGAGGGTATATCCGACATCGTTCAGTCTCTGAAAAAAATAGAAGCTATGGAGGTATTCAAGAAACATCCCGATTTCGAGCCGCTGGCAATTGCATTCAAACGAGTCATGAATATTCTCAAGGATTTTGAAGGTGGTTCCATCGATCCGTCTATCTTTGACTCAAGCGCTGAAAACAACCTATATCAAGCATTTATCGATATAAGTGAGGCGGCAAATAGACATATAGACGAGGGTAAATACAGCGATGCTCTGTCCAAAATGGCAAGCCTCCGGAAGCCGGTCGATGCTTTTTTTGATGAAGTAATGGTCATGGCAGAGGATAAAAAGATAAAATTTAACAGGCTGTCTCTCCTGGAAGAAATATCAAAGCTCTTTCACAGAATCGCCGATTTCTCCAGGATCGTGACCAGCGCTTAACTGACAAGTTTTATGCCAGAATCTTAGCAGAGAGAAACATTCCTAAAGAATACGTGGATAGAAAACTCCATGGGTCATCCAAAAAGTTATTAAAAAGAGGGCAGTGTAGTTCTCCATACAATGCCCTCTTTTATTTGTTTAAACGCTACTTAATTGTAATTAACTCCACCCGGCGATTCTTGGCTCTGCCGGCAGATGTTTCATTGCTGGCAATCGGCCTTGTATAGCCGTAACCAACCGTGGAAAGGCGACCAGCGCTGATGCCCTTTTCGATAAAGTAATTTATGACAGCCTTTGCCCGGTTTTCAGAGAGTTTCTGATTGTAAGCTTTGCTGCCAATATTATCTGTATGCCCTTCAAAAAGAACATCCACGGAGGGATTATTCTTCAGGGTTTTCACTGACTCGTCAAGAGTGGAGTAGAAATAAGGCCTGATAGAGAAACTGTCGAACTCGAATTTAACACCGCCTAAAACCCAATTTGTCGGGCTTACTGGACTTACCAAGCTTGTTGTACTTGCCAGACTTGTTGGTCTTGTCACGCCTCCAAAAAATACCTTCCTGGAAAAATCAGCCATATCCCGAGCACCGAAAATGCTGTCTGCATTAGTAGCGAATCCGCATGAGCCTATTCCAGAGATTTCCCTCATAAGTTTTTCACCGGCCTCATCATCTCCAATCAGCACGGTGTAAATACAAATTCGGTCAGCAAAGGCTTCCTTTATCTTTTGTGCCGAGTCTATCACCAGAGCTTTATCAAGTTCTTTTGCGTCACTTAAAATGATCAAGGCACTGGTACCGGATACCGATTGAAGGTCATTCCCTGCACCATTAATAGCAGCATCAAGCGGACTGTTACCATCAGCATAAGAAGCCTTGTCAAGCCCTTCTTTAAAACCAGAAACCGTATAATCCTTAAGCCCGTAGAGTAGAGTTGTGTCTTTGCCCTGTCCGAACGCTCTCAGTGCTCCTTTTATATCAAGGCCTGCAATTGTTTGATTCATACGGTTTACCACTTCTTTTTCCTGGTTGAACTTACTGACACCGTTATAGCGTTCATTCATTGACGCCGAAGTGTCCAGGATCACCAGAAAGTTATCCACTTTCAAGTTATAATCTTCCTGCTCCAGTGAGACAGGTGTGAACTGGGACATATCCGTCCTTACCTGCTGTCCGGTACAACCGGCAAACAGCAAAACAACAAATGTAACCAATATTGATTTAAATTTG
>CAZRUU010000161.1:0-1512 GCA_964603235.1 uncultured Syntrophaceae bacterium
TGATACCTTTTGTGCACAGGATGTCCTTGAGAGCTATGGGTATACCGGTCAGTTCACCGGCGTTTCCCTCTTTTATCCGCCTGTCCGCCTCGCGGGCCTGCCCGATGGCGTATTCCTCCATCAGCGATATATACGAGTGCACCTTTTCTTCTACAGATGCTATCCTCCGGTATACAGATTCTGTAATTTCAACGGAGGTGAGGCTTCCATCTCTCAGCTTTTCCTGCAGTTCATGAATGGTTAACCGGTTGAATTCCATGTTATTTTCCTGAGACACTATTCTATAACCTTGGGAACACCAAAGAGCCCCATTCCCCCGTCCGGGGCGTTGGCAAGCGCAATCTCCGCCCCTGTGGATTTCTTCTCTGTATCATCTCGGAATACATTGTCGAGAGAGATGGCGTGCGTCATGGGCTTAATCCCCGCTGTGTCTATCCCGTTCAATATGTCCATATACATCAGTATGGTGTTGATCTGGGAGGTAAACTTTCCCTTTTCATCTTCACTGAAGTCCAGTCTGGCGAGGTGGGCTACATGCCCAACTTCCTCTTTTGTTATCTTCAATCTACATCCTCCTGCTCACAATTCGGGACTTGATCCGGGACAACTATGTTCTGTGAATGAAAAGGAATTTAGTTCCAGCCCCTGATTTGATAATATTCAGATCGCATCTTCTCAAATTCTTGTTCCGTAATACCCTTTCCGCTGTCCTCGAGCTTTTCATCGAATAATCTTTTAGGTAGAGTGTCGTCAGCGGCGGTCATACCCTCACGCAGGTTGAACTCCCTGGCCTCGTTCGCAATATTTGAGGCAACTTGCTGTAATTGTTCTTTGTTAAGCTCCATTCCGGTGGTTGCATTTATAATCAGCGACAGCTCTTCCCAGAGATACAGGTCCCGGAAAAACCTGCACAGAATCAGGGAATCAAAGATATTATGCCTGTCCTCAAGGTCGACAACTGCTTCCGCCTTGCCTTCAACCTGCTCCGGGGGTATCTTGCCCGAAAGCTCCTGGGAATAGACAGTTGCCCTCAAATTACATGCCCCCCTGTCCGAAGTGGCATAGGCCAGCGCCATCCCTTTCAGGACGCGTGGCTCATAGTCCGACATTTCCAACCCCTTGACATGCATGGCCAGATATTCCAGACCCCACTCTTTTGCGGCATAACGCACACCTTCAGCCAGAATATCTCCGATTCCTTCTCTCCGGGCTATCTTATTGAACAGGGCGGCAATACCATCAACATCGCCATATTCAAGCTTCTCTCCAATTGATTTCCTGTGTGAAGCCTCAATGTAGAAAGCGGCAAGATTTCCGGCGGTTACCGTGTCGATGCCCAGCCTGTCGCATACGTCGTTAAGATATGCGACTTCCGTAATATCGTCAATCATGCACTGCCCGCCAAGGGCATTGACAGTGGCAAATTCAGGACCCTCAAATTTTAATCCCGTGTGTCTCCCCACGGCGACTTCTCCTGCGTTGCCACAGGCTATAAAACATTTTGGACATGCC
>CAZRUU010000161.1:1612-3612 GCA_964603235.1 uncultured Syntrophaceae bacterium
AAGGCTATACCTTTGACTTTCTTTGACCCCAGCACGGTTCCCGGTCCGGTTCTGGACATCGATCTCCAGTAGTTATTCGCGATTATGCCAAATTTTACCAGGTTTTCCGCTGCGGGTCCTATAACAACGATCCCGGCATTTTTGATACCCACTTCCTGCCGGATAATATCGTCGGTTTCATAAGTGTCTTTACCCCAGATATGGGAGGCATCATGAAATATCACCTTTTTATGGGAAATCTCAAGATAGACAGGCTCACTGGAGGCTCCCTTGATTAGGATAGCGTCATACCCGGTCATGCTTAGTGGTTCGGCTACCTTGCCCCCGGCATAAGCTTCACCATATATACCCGTTAAAGGTGATTTTGTGAATACTGCGTGTCTGGATGAGCCAAAGACCTTTGTGTCCGTAACCGGGCCTGTTGGGAAAATAATTACATTGTCTGCCGACAGGGGATCAATGCCTGCTTTGGTGTTCTTCAAAAGGAGATATGTGGCCAGTCCTTTCCCGCCCAGAAATTTCCTGTAAACCTCATCGTCGATAGGTTCTTCTTCAAACGATTTATGGGTGAGATTGACATGCAACACTTTATTGTAAAAGCCGTTCATTTTTCTATTTCCTCAACATGATTTGTTTTATTTTTAGTGGAACCGCCAAAACTGCGCGCCATTAATACAACGTCACAAAGACATATGTCAAATTTTTAAATTATGGAAGGGGCTTTTCCTTTTGATAATCCTAGTGATTTTCGGTCAGAAAGCTCTTGTAAGTTTTTCCACTTTTTATTATTCCCCCCATCCGTTCGAGTTTCTCCGGAGTGTTCACCTCGGTGGAGTCATGGAGGGTCTCAACAACCCGAAAAGAAGACAGATCGTACAAGCACTTAAGAGATCTTGAGAAGTTTGCAGGAGAACATTATTCAGCTGAGGACATTAACTGGTTTAAATGCCGATTTAAATAACCAAAGCGTTCTTAAATAATGTTTAAAGGAAAACCAGCAAGTGTTAGTGAGTGTATTCAAAGGTATAATAAATTGAAGACGAAACAATACCTGGAAATCGCAGCACCTCATAATTTAAATGAAAAAGTCAAAGATGTCATTGGTACGGATTTAAGACGATGGGTTGAAGGCGAGGGTCAGGTCTTGCAATGACACATTGAGACCTTTGCACAACTCGTCAGGTTTTTCATACTTTGTTCACCAATTTGTCGCTGAAAAAAGTGGTCATTCGAAGCTAAGATGCTGATTATTATTGATATTTAGCGAATATTATGCCATACTTCCTTTAAATTCATCACTCTGGAGGAACTATGGGCTTCAAGAAAATGAAAACCAATCTCACCTTTACAGATCTCTCTCTTTTCTCTTCTATCGAAAAGAACCGGGCAATCAAAAGAATGGAACAAATCAACTCCATCGTGAATTGGTCCCGCATTGATAATCTGCTCATGACAAACTATCCCGTCGGAAAAAGTGCCGAGGGAAATGGAGCCTATCCTCCGCTGATCCTTATGAAATGCCTCCTGCTCCAACAATGGTTCAAAATCGATTCCGACCCTGAGTTGGAAACTCAGCTCAATGACAGAATCTCTTTCAAGAAGTTCCTGGGTCTCTCCTTCGATGATCCCGCTCCCGATCATTCTACCTTCTCCCGGTTCAGGGGCAGATTCTCCAAAGACACTATGCGTATGATCAATCATGAACTGCTTTCCCAGTTCGCCTCCAGGGGCTTAACCATTAACGAAGGCATAGCCATTGACGCCCGACTGGTTCAGTCGGTCAGTCATCCCATAAACAAAGAGAAGCTGAAAGAAGAAAAACAAAAAAGAGAAACTCCTGAGGGTAAACTTAATAAAAAGGGGCAACCTCTCAAATTCTCTCGGGATCTGGAATCCGACTGGACGGTCAAGAATGATAAACCTCACTATGGTCTGAAAGAACACGCCTCTGTCGATACCCGTTATGGGTTTGTTCTTGCTACTGAGATAACACCGGCCTC
>CAZRUU010000162.1:0-3598 GCA_964603235.1 uncultured Syntrophaceae bacterium
CTTCCATAATTTCGGCGAAGCCCTCTCCACCATCCCGACTTGCCACAAATTCAGGCAGGTATTTCATCTGATCCGTGAAACGAAGCACATTCCCTACCCCCGCGGAATGAGGAAAATATCTGAACATGGGTTCGTCGTTGGGTGAATCACCGCAAAACAGAAAGTGTTCCTTGGTATCATCCAGATCCACTCCCCAGCGTTCGCGAACAAATCTCTTTGTCATACCCAGCTTGTCATAACTGCCGAACCATCCGTTCACATGAATCGAAGACACCTTGCATGTCGCTCCGTGTCTCCTGAATATCCGGCAAATCTCCTTCACATCTTCCGGACTCAGCGGATCCACATCCTCGCAATAGTCCACAGCAAGGTCGGCCTCCCGGTAAAGCTGATCACTGGCGATTGCCGTTCCCGGAACTTTCGCGAGTATTTCCTCGCCGATACGCCACAATCGCTTGCGGTTGTCATCTCTGATTTCTTCTGAATCAAGAAATAACTTTTTCAGTTTTCTCTCTTTCTCATCAAGCCAGAAATAAAGGGCCCCATTTTCCCCAACGACACCGTCCACCGGCCACATCCGGGCAATATGATCGCACCATCCGGCGGGTCTGCCGGTTATCGGAACCACCTTCATGCCGCATTCCTCCAGCCTCCACAGTGCATCAAAGGCACACGCCGGAATTCTGCCACCTGTTGTAAAGGTATCGTCGATATCAAAAAAAACACCGAGGAGACCTTCCGCAACGTCCGATCCTAATTTTTTAATGGGTGAAATCACTCCGGCCCTCCGTTTCCATTGCACAAAATTCTTATTATAATAGCGGCAGAATAGCCAACATTGAAAACAATTGCAATAAGTAATAAGCGGCTGTTTATAGGAAAACAGGGCTGTCAGATTCAGCCGTTTTCACTCATTCTTTACAAACGGATTAAGCATAGCATGGAATAAAGAAAATATAAGACTGGTAACTGCTTAACCCCGCTCAGCGGCTTTTTCAAGGAGTTTTAAGAATATTGAATATTTCAATAGATAATTGCTGAATTCCTGATGAAAGATTCCTGAGAACACAAGGTAGAGTCTGGCGTATTCCATCTTTAATGCTCCTTATGGGAGGAAGCAGATTTTGAGCGCTTCTGTGACCCGTCACTAAATGATTAATGCGGCTCATGGAAGACATCACCGCCTCATGAAAGTTATTTTTCATATTCCTCCAGCAATTCTCTAAGAGCCGGCCTTACATAGATGTCACCGAGATCGAACCGCCTTAACGCCTCTGTCATGATCCGGATCTTTTCCTTCACTGCCGACGTCGAGTCGATGATCAGAATGAATTCCCCGTCTACGCGGCACAGCCCGCCCAGACCAGTCAACTCATCTTTGATTATCTCGTACCGTATTGGTATGCCAAGCTTTTCAGCCAATTCTTCAAGAAGACTCAAAGTGGTGTGATCGTCCATAGTGATTTCTATTCGGTCTACCTGTTGCAGATATTCTTTCAGAGTTGTTCCAAGGCCTCTTTGACCCCAGTTACAGGATAGTTACACACCCTGCCCTGGCAGACATATATCGTGGTTTGTCCCTCTATCAACTTATTTTGAAGCAGGGGTACCGTTCCTTCACTTTTTCCTCCTGACAAAATAACATTGGGCAGGTAATGTCTATCGAATTCTTTTCGTTTGGCCTCGAATTCCTTTCCTGCAATAGCGACTTCGTAGGGCTGACTGGCAAACCAGGCCATCAGAATATCCCAGTTCGCGTAATAGGCGCCGCCCTTAAGGGCGTTTTGCCCCACATTGATCAGCATCTTTTCTGATTTCCGGATATACTCGCCACCGTAAAAATACTGCCCAAGCACAAACAGATTTTTTGCCATTTCGGAATTTGAAGAGGGAATAACATTGTCGGTGATCTCCATCTTCCGGGCTATCAATGCCGGGTCAAGATCGGATGTATAATAAAACATTCCACTCTCTTCATCATAGAAATGGGCAATGGCATGGGTCGTCAGCTGCCGTGCGTCTTGTAACCATCTCTCATCAAACGTGGCTTGATATAAGGCAATAAAGGCGGAGACGGTAAAGGCATAATCATCCAAAAACGCGTTGATGGAAGCCGTGCCGTTCTTATAGTTTCTGTTTAGTCCGCCACCGGGTGATTTGATTTTTTCAGTGATAAATTCGGCATTTCTCAGGGCTGTATCCAGATAGTCCTTATCGTCAAAGACCCGGTAGGCGTCAACAGACCCTTTCAGCATAAGGGCATTCCATGACGTGAGAATCTTGTCATCAAGCCCCGGCCGAATTCGCCCGGCTCTTTCGCTTAATAATACCTTCTTCGCCTCTTGAACCCGCTGCGCCAGTTCGCTTTCTGTGATCTTATATCTATCCGCTATCTCTTTATCGCGTGCGGATGTAAAGAGGATGTTCTGTCCGCCTTCCCAGTTTCCGTTTTCCGTTACGCTGTAATAGTCAATAATTACATCGGCCTTACCGCCTAATACTCTCTGCAGTTCACCCCTTGTCCACACATAAAACTTTCCCTCTTTGCCCTCACTGTCGGCGTCAAACGAAGAATAAAAGCCGCCCTCCTCGGATGTCATCTCTCTTCGTATGAAATCCAGGGTTTCACCTGCAATGAGTTTGTATCGGGGGTCTTTGGTCTGCTGATACGCGGCAGAATACAGACTGACGAGCTGCGCGTTGTCGTACAGCATTTTTTCAAAGTGAGGCACCTTCCAATACTCATCGGTGGAATATCGCGCAAAGCCACCGCCTATCTGGTCGTAGATACCGCCACCGGCCATCTTATCCAGGGTCGTTGTAACGGCCTTCAGCGCATCCGCGTCCCGGGTCAGATAATGATAGTTCAGCAGAAACTGGTAGCCGACTGGCAAGGGGAATTTCGGCGCACCCCTGTGTCCCCCATTGGTGTAATCCATATCGCCTTTCCAGGCAGTAAAGATACAATCTAAGTCGTCTGTGGTAAATTCCGCTTCTTCGGTGTTCCGATAAACTATTTCACTGGCTTGCACCCCCTGTGTGAGTGCCTCTGCCTGCTGCTGTGCCTTATCAGGCCTCTGTTTTACAAAAGTTAATACCTGCGTGAGCATCTCAATCCACTGTGCCTTGGGGAAATACGTGCCGCCATACACAGGCCGGCCGTCAGGCAAGGCAATACAATTCAGGGGCCACCCTCCCCTGCCGGTAAGCAACTGCACGGCATTCATATACACCTGGTCAAGATCGGGCCTCTCCTCTCTGTCAACCTTGACAGCCACGAAATGATCGTTCATATACGTGGCAACTTCTTCGTCTTCAAAACTTTCGTGCTCCATGACGTGGCACCAGTGACAGGCCGCGTAACCGATGCTTACAATGATGAGTTTATCTTCTTTCCGGGCCTTATCCAGCGCCTCTTTCCCCCACGGATACCAGTTCACGGGATTGTGGGCGTGCTGCAGCAGATACGGACTGGTCTCGCCAATCAGGTGATTTGTAAACGTGTATTCCAGAGACTTCATACCATCCCCTTTCAGGAAAATATTGGGTCAAATCCCTGTTTTTTACAATCTATTATACCTCAACAGCCGAAACCATC
>CAZRUU010000163.1:0-3513 GCA_964603235.1 uncultured Syntrophaceae bacterium
TTTCCCTCTCTTTACTTCTGATCTGTCATACTGCCTTTCCCACCGCTGTAACGCTGATAGGGCCTTTTCTTTGTTTTAGGGTTTTCTCTCGGGATTAACTTGTCTTCCTGAAGCGGGTCTTTTCCAATCCAGCGGGGGGCAATCTTTTTCTTTCGGATAATTTCACGAAGCTTGGGAAGGTCACGCTTGGTCACAAGGGTAAAAGCTCGACCTCTTTTCCCCATTCGCCCGGAACGACCGGTACGGTGAGTATACTGCGTTCCATCCCATGGTAAATCCCAGTTTACCACATGGGATACATGTGTAAAATCAAGTCCTCTTCCGGCGACATCTGTGGCAATGAGGTAACGAAGCTTTTTTGTTTTGAACTGCCTGAATATGGAAGAACGTTTGTTCTGACTGAGCCCAGCGTGTATATACTCAATGTCTTTGTAGTGTTTCCGAATATCGCGGAATACCTTGTCAACCCTGTGGCGGGCGTTGCAGAAGATGATCACCTGACTTACATCTTCTGACTCAAGATATTTTATGAGTTCCCCTTCCTTGCGATACGGTTGGAGATAAACAAAATAGTGTTCGATGCTTACCGGTGCCGACCTCTTTGTTATAAGAGAGATGTATTCGGGATCCCGTAGATATTCATGAGAGAGCTTTGTGATGTAATCATCCATTGTCGCGGCGAAGAGAAGCGTCTGATGTTTATTTATCATGCAGGACATGATAAACTCTATGTCTTCGAGGAACCCTTCCTTTAAGAGTTCATCCGCTTCATCGAGGATGACGCATTTCACATTTGACAGGCTTACAGCTCCGTCATACAAAAGATCAATGAGTCGTCCCGGCGTCGCGACGAGAATATGTACCTCATGTTTTATCTTGGCGACTTGAATCTCCTTGCTGAATCCTCCGAAAACGGCAAACGAGACCACTCCGACCCCAGCGCCGATCTTTTCGATCTCATCCACATACTGAAGGCATAATTCACGAGTAGGGACAATTACCAAACCTTGTATGGTGTTTTCCGAGATATTGATTTTCTGAACAAGGGGAATCGAGCATGCGGCCGTCTTTCCCGACCCCGTTTCCGCGAGGGCGCAGAGATCCTGTCCCGAGGTAATAATAGAATAGGTAGCCTCCTGAATCGGGGTCATTTCCTCATACCCGATTTTCTCGATTGCGGCGAGGACTTGTGAAGGAAGGCCAAGTTTACGGAATTTCATGCCCCCCTTCTTTTTCTCTGCCGAATCCTCTCTTTTTCCTCTTATTGATCCCTTTTTTATTTTTTCGACCGGGTGTATTTTCTTCTTCTCTGCTGTGTGCGGTTGCTCTTTCTTCCCTGAAATGGAGGTTATAAGAGATTTCAGGCCTTTTAATATATCAAATTTCATGCACTTTGTCCTTCTCTGTGTGATAATTTTTCTTTGTACCAGCGGTCACGTGGCGGACTATACCACAACTTGTCCTTTTTGACGCATGATTATCGTCATGGGAGTGTATAAAAGTGATTTTTCGCGGTTTTTCGGGAATCACATCAGCTTGCGTTTGGGATCAGCAAGTAAACGAATTCTCAGTTAGCATGTAATAACAAACAGCGGCTGGTGTTAAAGAATATTCGAAATTAGTTAGTCCGTCCTGAAAAATGCGGTTTGAAACCCACGTAAATATTGAGACTGCTCTTCGGAAATTAAAGGAAGTGATGATTTATGGTTTTTTTGCCCCTGTTGTGCGCTATAAGCCATCGATATAAAAACATAAATACCAGAAAGGCGACTTCGCTTGAAAGTCCTATTTTTCAGGACACTAATTAGGACAGCAGGCCGTTAAGATGTTACCCTCTGCCCAAAATATCAAGAACGGAATGGAGCGCGTCTTTGTCATGCTTGTTGAATCCCTTCAGAAGGAAAAGGGCGATGAAGTAGCATACAGACCCTGCGATTACAATACACCAGACCGGCAGAAATTGTATCTTTACAACAAGGACACCCCATAATCACGGCGGCAAGAGCCGGCTTCCATGCCAGAGACCACAGGGGAACCCTGAAAAAATATCTCCCGATGCAGAAATAGACCAGCGCTAATATCAGCAGCTCGCAGAGCAGGGTCGCAACGGCGGCACCGATATGATGGTAACCCGGGATGAGAATCATATTCAAGATGATATTGATAGTAGCCGTCACTCCGATAATAACCGTATAAATCTTCTGTCTGTTAACCATATTGAGCAGGTGTCCCCCCAGGTAGTTGAGAAAGGCAAAAATCTCCGCCCATATCAATATCTGCAGGGCGGGCGCAGCATTCTCAAAACCCTCGCCGAAAACAAACAGTACCAGCCTGGGAGCAAGTAGAAACATTCCCACACCTATGGGAAGAGCCAGCATGACGAGGTATCTGAACGACCGGTTGAAGATATCGGTCAGAACCTCTCTGTTTTCTCTGGAATACAGCGCCATGGGGGGCAGAATAGCCGCAACAATCAAAAGGGGGATATAGTGAATCACATCGATCAATCGATAAGCGGCATTGTACCACCCAGTAACCTGGTCACCGACCATCAGCGAGAGCATAACGGTGTCAATCCTGTAATATATATAGAGGAAGGAGATACTGAGCGCGAATGGAAGGGATCGCACAAACAGTCTTTTCCACAACGCAAAGTCGATTCCAAACCGGGGGACAAAATACCTCCTTGAAAACATTAAATACAGCATCTGCTTAACTAGGTTGGAAATCAGAAGGGCCAGAACCAGAAACAGAAGCGATCGCGTGATATACAACAGGACAACAGCGACAAGAAGAGCAATCGCGCGTTCTATGGAGTCGATCAATGCGGTCAGGTCCATTCTCTCGTTGGCACTCAGAATGTTGGGGAAAACAGACAGCGCACAGTTAATCATATAAATTACAGCCACTATCATGAAACTCTGAATAATCAGGGTGTCGTCCTTGATGAACATAAGAAGAAAGACAGCGGCGGCAGCCGAAACAAACGCAAGGATTGATTTCATGGACAGGATGTTGTTGCCGTATTGAGAAGTAAGGCTCTTATTTGCCGGCACATTCTTGATGATGAGATATCCCAGACCGGGATTGCACAGGATCATTATAAGATATCCGAAGGCGAACAGGAACGAATACTGTCCAACTCCCACATCTCCCAGGGTTCTGGCAATGACCACCATCAGCAGGAATGGGAATACGTTGCCCACCGCGGTTCCGGCGAACAGTACAAGGGTATTTTCTGATTATTTTATTTTTTTGTTCCATCGGAATTCTAAAAGTTACATTAACCGCCATACCCGCTGACTCATAAATAAATGTTACCGTAGGTGAGTTTTAAAGTATCGTTAACTGTGATGATAATCTTTATAGCATGAGTTGAAAATTTTTTTAAGTTTTGATTTCATGATTCTCTGATAGGGGGTTTTGGGAGGATCATGGCGTTTAATTGTTTTTGAGCCGATTCGTTCTCTGAAAAGGGGTTTCATAGAAGGGAATAAGAAGTTATGAAAGAGT
>CAZRUU010000164.1:0-3495 GCA_964603235.1 uncultured Syntrophaceae bacterium
TCCGGCGAGAACGAGTATATTAGCATCGTTATGCATCCTGCTCATGCGGGCCGTACCAGTGTCAGTACAGAGAGCAGCCCTCACACCGGAAAATTTGTTTGCGACTATTGACATGCCTACTCCGGAACCACAGATCAGAATTCCCCTCTCAAACTCTCCCGAAGAAATCGCTCCGGCCACCTTGGCGGCAAAGTCGGGATAATCTACAGAATCCTCACTGTAAGTTCCGACATCCACCATCCCGTCAAAAGATTCTTTGAGCGCTTCCTTTAAATCAAAACCGGCATGATCGGAGCCTATAACAATTCTCAAGATATATTCCCTTAACTTTCAAATTTTTTAAACACAATAACCGAATTGACACCGCCAAATCCAAAAGTGTTCGACATGGCAGCCCTGATTTCCCTGCGTTGCGCTGTGTTTGGCACATAATCCAAGTCACACTTTGGATCGGGATTATCCAGATTTATCGTCGGAGGCACAATCCCCTCCTGTATGGCCTTAGCCGAGAAGATGGCTTCAACGCCACCTGCGGCGCCCAGCATATGACCAGTCATGGATTTTGTCGAGCTGACGGCAAGTTTCCCGCTGTACCCTCCGAAAACTTCTTTTATTGCGTCAGTCTCATATATATCATTAAGAGGTGTTGATGTGCCATGCGCGTTGATGTAATCGATATCTGCTGGTTCCATCCCGGCATCCTGCAGGGCAAGCCGCATGCACCTGACAGCACCCGCATGCCCCGGTGGCGGCGCCGCCATGTGAAAGGCATCGCTGGTTGATCCTGTCCCAGCGATTTCGGCATATATTCCGGCGCCCCTTTCAAGGGCATGAGACAACTCTTCCAGGATCACTATGCCGCATCCTTCGCTTACGATAAAACCGTCCCTGTCCCTGTCGAATGGCCTGCTTGCCCTTTCCGGTTCTTCGTTTCTGACCGATATAGCCCTCATGGCGTTGAACCCTGCTATTGTAAGAGGGGTAACCGCCGCTTCCGTACCACCCGTTATCATAGCATCGGCGTAACCACAGGCTATGGTCCTGAAAGCTTCACTGATGGCACTGTTACCCGAGGCGCATGCCGTCACCACGCAACTTATCGGCCCCTTGGCGCCAGACCGTATGGATACATGCCCCGGAGCAAGGTTTGCCAGTACCGCCGGAATCGCAAAGGGAGACATCTTTTTCGGTCCCAGGTTGAGTATGTTCTCTTTTTCCTTTTCCATGGTGGACAGGCCCCCTATTGCGGTACCCAGGATAACACCCACCCGCTCTCCGTTTCTGTCATCTATCACCAGACCGGAATCGCTCAGCGCCATTTCTGAAGCCGCCAGGGCATATATTATAAAATCATCCAGCCTTCGACGCTCCTTGAAATCTACAAAGGTCAGGGGATCAAACCCTTTTAATTCACCCGCTATTTTTGTCTTGAATCCGGTTGTGTCGAACCTGGTAATCCCCGCGATACCGGACTTTCCGGAACATATCCCCTCCCAGGCATCTTCCAAACAGTTACCCAGGGGGCTTACAATACCGAGCCCTGTTATCACAACCCTTCTTCTTGACATCATCTTTATAGTGTTCTTTCCCTTATATAATTAACAATATCCTGAACTGTGCGTATTTTCACCAGATCGTCATCCGATATATCAATGCCGAAATTATCCTCCATAGCCATAATCAGTTCCACTATATCAAGGGAGTCGGCCCCTAGATCATCCAGGAACGCGGCATCAGGCACACATTCTTCCTCTGTTATGTTCAACTGTTCAACAATAATCTCTTTTACTTTCTTATCAACATCAATAGCCATTTAGATTCCTCCTAATTGTATTTCAAATTGTATATAACAATACTTATCGTGTCACAGGCTCTCACATGTAAAGGCCGCCATTGACATGTATCACCTGCCCGGTAATGTAATCTGCCTTTCCGGAAGCCAAAAAAGCCACAACACCTGCTACGTCACCCGGTGTGCCCGTTCTCCCCAGTGGTATTTGGTCTATTACCTTTTCCCTGTTCTTCTCCCTGATGGATATGGTCATATCGGTTTCAATGAATCCCGGAGCGACGGCGTTGATACATATATTTCGTGAACCTAATTCTCTGGCCAGGGATTTTGTCAATCCTATGATTCCCGCTTTAGATGCGGAATAACATACCTGCCCGGCGTTCCCGGATATTGCCACCACCGATGTCATATTGACGATTCGTCCCCATCTTTGTTTCATCATGTATCTGGTTGCGGCTCGGCAGCAATTGAATACCCCTTTGAGGTTTATGTCTATGAGATTATCCCACTCTTCAGGCTTTGTTCTTACAAATATACCATCTAAAGTTATACCTGCATTATTTACCAGGATGTCAATTCTTTCTCTTTTTTCCGTTATACCCTTTATGGCATCCTGAACAGTATCAAAATCCGATACGTCAAAACCCAGCAGACTTCCTCTGCCTCCATGACTTTCCACAATCTCCAGCGTCTCGCGGGCCGCTTCTTCATTGCGGACATAGTTTATGAATGTAAAAGCCCCTGCGCGGGCAAGCTCCACCGCTGTAGCCCGTCCTATCCCCCTCGAACTACCCGTTATCAGTGCTACTTTCCCATTTAAAGGTTTTTCGTTCGGTTTTTCCATACGACCAAATCGCAAAGTTTCAAATGTGATTTTTATTATACACATCCAGAAATGAAACAGGTTTTGCAAGATCAAGGAGGATAAGTATCCAGATCACAGGAACACGTTAAAGTATTTTGGGGATTAGAATCCGAATCCGGCGCAGGGATTGTAAAAAACAGTTATTTCTGGATGAACACTATTCAACGGAAATAACTTCACGCCCCTTGTAAGAGCCGCAATGAGGACATGCACGGTGTGGCAGCTTCGGCTCACTGCACTGCGGGCATATAGACGTGGTAACAGCCGTAAGGGAATCGTGAGTCCTTCTCTTGTTCCTTCTTGTTCTTGAATGTCTGTTGGTTGGATTCGCCATAATATAACTACCTTTCCTTATTCGCCTTAAAATTTTTTAACGCAGCAAATGAACTGCTTATCTGCTGCGTATTATGATCACACTCTTCTATATTAAGATTTACCCCGCAGACGGGACAAAGCCCTCTGCAGAAATCATTGCAAAGGGGTTTAACCGGAACCCGGAGTACAATCTGTTCGATTATGATCTGTCCCAGATCTATTACATCCCCCTCGTAATAGTTGTATTCCAGATCCTTATATGTCAGTTCCAGATCGTCGTTCTTCATATCGTCAGCGGGTGAAAGAACATATTTAAATTCAATCTCTGCAGGAAAATTAAATTTCTCCAGGCATCTGCAACACTCAAGCTCAATACCGGCCTTGATTTCACCCTTTATTGACACATTTTTCAAGACCTTTTCCACAAAACAACTCATCTCAATTTTCTGCACGCGAAAACCAGAATCGTCACCTGTCGGCAAGAATCGATGGAACCACTCACCGCTTTCAGAGAACCGGAGGT
>CAZRUU010000165.1:0-3492 GCA_964603235.1 uncultured Syntrophaceae bacterium
AAAGCTCAAACCTCAAAAACCTGGACCTAAAAAGAAAGATAAGTAAGGTGTCCCCAGAATTTACGAGATTTAGTTTGATCGTCTCCAGGGTCATCAGGTCCAGATTCGCGCTGAATGGTACCTTGATCCAGTTGACAATGAAAAAGAACCAGGCCCCGGTACCGACGAATTCAATCTTCGGCAATCTCATGGCCAGAAGATATATGATCATTATCGGCCCGGCGGCATTTGCCATCATCGAGATAATCCCGGCGATAAAGCCGAGACCAGCAGCGAACCACCACTGTGTCGGGATGCTGGTTTCTTCGGTCTGATTTCTCGTGCGCCAGTACTGTATGCCGAGCATCAGCAGGACAATAACCCCGATGATCGGCCGGAGCTGCTGTTCATTGACGCTTCCAAGGATGAAATATCCGGCCACAATTCCGGCAATCGCGGCCGGCAGAAGGTGCAGCATACACTGCCATTCGGCGTTACGCCGGTAATATATTACAGCGAACAGATCACCGATCATCACTATGCCCAGGACAAAACCGATGGATGTGCCTGTCGGGATAGCCGTTGCCATCAGGGGTACGATGAGAATTCCAACCCCGGAGATTCCGGTCTTGGCTACCCCTACCATAATCGAGCACAAAACAACGATAACCCAGCTCACTGCGTTTAATTCAAGCATACAGACCTTCTTTACGTGTTTACTCGTGTCCGCTTCATTCCGAGCGAACCCTCTTTAATTGCTGCAGCAATTAAAGAGACCAAATGTCGTGCCGGACTTGATCCGGCATCCAGGAGAAAGGGTTGAATGATTATTATTTGTCATTTCGATCGCAGGGAGAAATCTTAACAAGCCTGTATCATTAAGGTTTCTTGTTTCTAACACTCCTCGAAACGACAAAATTCAAAGCTCTCCAAGTCTATCCTGGATTCCCCCTTTTGCGAGAATGGCGACTTTGCGATATATTGTTGCCGGAGTAATGAACGTTTTTGTCTTTTTTTACAATTGACAATTTTGGGTCGGTCGTCAATAGTAAAGGCCACACATTTCACACGGCGAGTCGTTTTTCATCGCGGGGAACATTTTATAATTACTGAGGTTCTAAATGACCGATTCAACAATAGCATACAATCAGGCGATAACCAGGATCATCGAACAGCGTTTTTCATGCCGTCATTATGACCCGAGACCCATC
Source organism: uncultured Syntrophaceae bacterium (assembly GCA_964603235.1). Classification (GTDB taxonomy): domain Bacteria; phylum Desulfobacterota; class Syntrophia; order Syntrophales; family UBA2210; genus UBA2210. Next base: position 1,191 of record CAZRUU010000165.1, read on the forward strand.
GAGCCGGGGCCCAGAAATCAGTTATCGAAGGTGCTGGCCGCGTCCACCACAGGCCCTCTCGGCACACGGATGCGGTTCGAGCTGGTATCCGCCGGGGACGGTGATCTGACCGCGTTGAAAGGGCTGGGAACATACGGTTTCATCAAGGGTGCCAGCGGCTTTATCATCGGCGCGGTTGACCCGGGCGAGAACAACATGGAGGATTACGCCTACCTGCTGGAACGGGCCGTTCTGTTCGCGACGGATATCGGTCTCGGCACCTGCTGGCTGGGCGGCACCTTCAGCAAGAGCGGTTTCTCCCGGAAGATCTCCCTCAAAAAGACCGAGATCCTCCCGGCGGTGGTTGCCGTGGGATATGTCGCGGACAAACCCCGCTGGTTCGATCCTTTCATTCGCCGGAGAGCAGGATCGGACAGCAGGCTTCCATGGGACGAGCTCTTTTTTGACGGAACCTTCCGCGCACCTTTATCGGCCGACACAGCCGGTCCCTTTGCCACACCGCTCGAAATGGTGCGTCTGGGACCATCCGCGTCAAACAAACAACCCTGGCGCATAATCAGAGACGGCACACAGTGGCACTTCTATGTACAGCGCACGAGCGGCTATGGCAGGCGAAACACGACCCTCTTTCACCTGGCCGATATGCAGCGGATCGACATGGGCATTGCGATGTGTCACTTCGAACTCACCCTTCGGGAGATGGGCCTGTCCGGACAGTGGATACACGCCCAGCCGGGCATAGAGAAACCTGACGAGCTGACTGAATATATCGTCACCTGGCAGGGTAAATAAGGTGCAATCATGATATATAATTTTGACAGACCCGTTGACCGGCGCAGCACAAACAGCCTGAAGTGGGACCTGTACAAGGGGAAAGACATCATTCCGCTGTGGGTGGCGGATATGGATTTCCGGGTTTCACCGGCGATCATCACCGCCCTGCATGCCCATGTCGATCATGGGGTATTCGGGTATACCCTCGTCCCAGATGAGCTGATCGATGTGGTTATCGAAAGGCTCGCCGCACAGTATGGGTGGAAGATTCAGCGCGACTGGATCGTGTGGCTCCCGGGTCTGGTCACGGGGATTAACGTATCCTGCCGCGCCGTGGGCGATACCGGTGATGAGGTCCTGACCATGACACCAGTCTACCCACCCTTTCTGACAGCCCCGGGAAACGTTTCACGAAAGCTCCGAACGGTTCCACTGGTGGAAATAGCGGGGGGCTGGGAGATTGACTTTGACCTTCTGGAGCGTGCGATAACGCCGCGCACCCGGATGCTCCTGCTGTGCAGTCCCCAGAATCCCACCGGGCGGGTCTTTACCCGCGATGAACTTGCAACACTGGCACAGATCTGCGAGCGGCACGATATCGTGATCTGTTCCGATGAGATCCACTGTGAGCTGGTTCTCGATAAAGGATTAGAACATATCCCCACGGCGGCCCTGGGCCCGGACGTGGAGAGACGAACCATAACGCTCATGGCTCCCAGCAAGACCTTCAACATACCGGGACTGGGCTGTTCCTTCGCCGTCATCTCCGACAAACCGCTCCGCCGGAAATTTCTGCGGGCGATGAAGGGCATCGTGCCCCACGTCAATGCCCTGGGATATACGGCGGCGCTGGCCGCCTACCGGGACAGCCGGGACTGGCACCAGGCGATGATTGACTATCTCAGAGAGAACCGGGATATCGTCGAGCGCGCTATCGAAGCAATGCCGGGCCTCTCCATGCACCATGTGGAGGCGACCTACCTGGCCTGGATCGATACCAGGCAGACCGGCATGAAGGACCCCGTCAAGATCTTCGAGGAAGCCGGAGTGGGCCTCTCTGACGGCAGACCGTTCGGCGCGGAAGGGTTTGTGCGGTTGAACTTCGGCTGCCCCCGAGCCCTGTTGGAGGAAGCCTTACAGAGAATGCGGAAGGTTATGGAAACATAGCAGCCCTCTCCCATTTTCTCGTGTCATTTCGACCTTAGGGAGCTATAGTGCCAGTCAGGGTGAAATCTTGTGTTTCTGAGGCGGTACATTGCTAAGATTTCTCGTCCCGATAAATCGGGATTCGAAATGACAAGCTATTTGGACTCTTTGTGCCCAAATAACACCTGGACACTTTTTTTGTAAAGAAGAGAAAGAAAGCCAAAAGCCGTTTTAGAATTCTTTGCCTAACGCTTTGACCGTATAGTACATGATGTGGAAACAGATCCCGACAATCCTTTATGTTTTAAAATGTAGTCAAGGAGAGAAAAATAATGTTTCTTGTAGACAATCCATATATCTCGGAATTTTTCAAAATGACTGT
>CAZRUU010000166.1:0-3472 GCA_964603235.1 uncultured Syntrophaceae bacterium
TGGAGGGCGATGTGGGATTCGGACCCACGACCTTTGGCTTCGGAGGCCATGACCTATCATTTACCAGCGTTTACTTGACTCTCCCAAAACCTATTAATAATAGGGCATATTCTAAAATCACTTTTCCTTCGCCTTACCCATTATTACCTTGATTTTCATAAAATGTGTGGGGTATAATGTGGGGTATAGAGATTAACGGCTTACTTTTTAATCTTTAAACCGTTCGTGGGAGGTGAGAAAATGCCAACACAAAAAAGGTACAAGACCGCTTATCCGGGTGTGTATTATGTCAAGGGTGTTTCAATTGGAACGGGCAAGCCGGAAAAGATATATTATATCCGGTACCGGAAAAATGGAAAGCCGGTAGAGGAAAAGGCCGGGCGACAATTCCAAAATGATATGACGCCTTCCAGGGCTAACAGCATAAGAACAAGACGCATTGAAGGGGAACTATCGAACAAGGAAAAAAGAGATGCCATAGAAGCAGAAAAGAAGGCCCAAGAGAGCAAAAAAACCATTGACCGGCTATGGAACCTTTACAGGGAAACTCTGACGAATGATGGAACCCGAACAAGTGACGAGAACCGCTATAAAAAATATATCAAAGATCAATTCGGGGACAAAGAACCCCGGGGATTGATCCTGTTGGACGTTGACCGTTTAAGATTGAAACTCCTGAAAACTCTGTCTCCTCAATCAGTCAAACACGTTCTTACGCTTCTTGCTCGAATCGTCAACTATGGTGTTAACCGGAACCTCTGCGAGCCCCTTCCTTTTCACATCAAGAAACCCACGGTAAACAACCTGAAAACGGAAGATCTGAACACGGAACAATTGAAAAACCTCCTTAAAGCCATAGAGATAGATGACAGCCTGCATGCCCGGGGGATCATGAAGCTTGCCCTCTTTACCGGCATGAGAAAAGGGGAAATGCTCAAACTCAAATGGAGCGATATTGATTTTGAACGGGGTTTTATTACTATTCGTAATCCCAAAGGAGGGACAGAGCAAAAGATCCCCATGAATGATGCGGCAAAGGCATTGCTACAGGAATATCCGAAGGAACAAAGTGAATTTGTGTTTCCGGGGCAAGGGGGACATCAGAGGACAACGATTCGCGGACCCGTAAACCGGATAAAGGATCGTGCCGATTTGCCCAAAGACTTTAGACCCCTCCATGGACTCAGGCACGTCTATGCTTCAATGCTGGCCTCTTCCGGGCAAGTTGATATGTACGTCCTGCAGAAGCTTCTTACCCACAAAGACCCGCGTATGACACAAAGATATGCCCACCTGCGAGATGAAACCCTACGGAAGGCTTCAGAGGTTGCAGGGGCAATCATAGAGGAGGCGGCAACGCCGGAAGAAAAAGTAGTCAATTTGGAGGATCATAAATGATGATCTTTCCGGGGATAGGGTGAGCTCCCTGATAAAGCGGTTGTTCCTGGGCCGCTTTCCCCGGATTAATTACCAGGCCGCGACAGGAGGCGGGCAAAATGATTAAACTCAAAAAGTGGATTTTGGGGGGGGGTTTAATAAACCGTTGGAAAATAGAAGGACCTAGGCTTTATGATTATCTTCGTGAAGGTCTGCAACCATACAATATCAATTACAAACCGATTATAGACCCTTTTTCATCCTGCCCCCAGTTCTCTGAAGATGTGTTCCACGAAATGGTCAGTCTGGAGCTTGAGCGACAAGGCAAAGACCCACACAAAACAAATATAGATGACATTGAGCCTGCTGAAAGAAGGCTGCTAATAGATGCCTTAAGGAAAAAGCTCTTGAAAAAAGAAGTTAAAAGACTGATTGGTTTTGATGGGAAGGAGGGCGTAGATTATTTTGTGAAAGATTTTCATTCAAAATATATCAATAAAGGAAGAAAGATATTTGATATTTCCGGAGTGGAAAAGAGCTATAATTTTAAGATTGAAGACGTTAATAAGTTTGCTGAGAAACACGGCCTCCCGTCCTATACCCTTGAAACTCAGGAGGAACTTCATGACAGAAAAATGCAACAATTTATACGGGCCATCGGTCCAGCGGATTATTCATATGTGAAAAGACTTGATTCTTGGACATTGGGCGAAGCCTGTTTTTTCTGTATGGGATTAAACCCCGGGTTTATGGATGATTTTAAGCAAATGTTTTTAAAGGGACCATATCCACTTGGCAGTAACTATGTCAAAAGCTTTTACAAAAATATTAAATGTGCGGATTACTTATTTAAAGAATGGAATGGTGAGTATAATACTGAAAAAATTGATTATGTACTGTATTTAATGAACCATACCCATTGCTATTTGCTTGAAATGGCAAAGAGGGCAATCTATATAAAAAAGATAGAATCTTTAGAGAAACAAGACGAAGATAATGATGAAGATCGCTATAGTGTTGTTCCTAATGAGTTTGTCAAATGGGTAGCCGAGAAGGGTTTTGAACTCCCCGATGAACTCGAGGACTGGACAGGTGATAGCCAACCCCTAGATCATTCCGGTGAAGCACCTCAAACAATCAAAGAAACTGACCCCGAGGAATTTGTCAGGAGTTTGACCTTTTCCATTGAGAGTGACCATGAGATTGGAATAAAAGTCCCGGGAAAACCCAAAATAACCCCCAATAGAGAGTCACTAGGATTTGGCAGGCAAACCCAAAAGAAGAATGTAAGATGGGATGCCCTTCGTGGTATTTTTGACTCACTCGAACACCACTATTGTGTAAGTGAAACAAAGAAAACAATAAAGGACACTGACCTCAATACAAATCATAGGGTGCGGAATCAGGAGGCTGACAGGGAACGAAAGACCCTTTCAGCGATAGACAAGAAACTTGTTGCATTTCTACACAAAGAATTTGACGTTAATTTCCCTGACCAATTTAAAATGTTTGAATCCGTGCCGAACCGACCGAGGAGGTACAGGCCTAAATTCAAAATAGTGCGTAGTGAGCATGAGAAACAGATTGATTCTGAATATGGGAAAATGTCTAGTGACGAGCTCATAGCCGAGCTAGTCGAATGTGCCAGCCAGGGTTGGGAGGATAGATTTCAGGAGCTTGCCCTCTACGTGAGCACCAATGATCTTATCCCTATAGAGAAATTGAAGGATCTTAACAAAGTGCTTCAGGACAAAAAAGAAATCCTGAATGATACCTACGCAAAGTAACACACCTTAGTCAGTTTTAAAGAGTCCAATCTCAAAAATTGGATAAGTCCAACCGCAAAAGTTGGACTTTTTAATTATTACTATAAATTTTATATCTCTATATTATCGAAGAGTTACCTCTATATCACCTCGATTGTTCCCGAATTACCTTAGAGAAAACCGGATAAATCCAACCTGTATTTATATATCAAGATATCGGGAGGATTTTTCTATGGAAAACCAAGTCAAGTATTTAACGGAAAAAGAAGCATCTAACTTAACGGGCATGGCGTTACCTACGCTCCGCAACGCCCGACACCTTGGCCGGG
>CAZRUU010000167.1:0-3437 GCA_964603235.1 uncultured Syntrophaceae bacterium
TGTGACTTTTGCCCTGACCATGGCCCTGTAAACCTTGTAGAATTGCAGGACATCACGCAGCGTCGCATCACCCGATTCATCTATATAGACATTTACAAAGATGTCGCCGAGCGCAGTCTCACCGTTAAAATCAAAGTCCATAGATAAAAAGGCCACATCCGACGCCACATCTCCGAAACGAAACCTTTCATTGAACTCAATACAGTCAAATACGGAGATAGCATCATCTTCAATGCATATATGCTGAAGGTGGAGATCACCGTGACAGTCTTTAATACAATTCTGCTCTATTCTCATATCGAACAGAGCCGAATTTTTGTCCATGAACAACCTGCTCCATGACTCTATGGCACTGAACACCTCCTCACTCACAGGACCTCCCGCATATTTTCTCGTTTGGTCAAAGTTTTCTATTACATTGGTGGAAATAATATCAAATGTCCCGAATACCTTTGCTTTTTCATTGCTCGGTATATTCCCGTAAACATGAGCGAGATGTTTTCCAACACGCTTCACATCCGCATCTGTTGCCTTGCCCGCCTCCATGAGTTTATAGAGCATTTTCTCCTCGGGGATTTTCTTCATCTTCACGGCATACTCGACAATACCACCCCCGCCACCAAGCTGGAGATTTTCCCTATCATCCTCGGTGATTTCAATTACACCGATATAGACATCGGGGGCGAATCGCCGATTCAGTACGACCTCTTGCTCGCAGTAATATTTTCTTTTTTCAAGGGTGCTGAAATCGAGAAAACCGAAATCGACCGATTTCTTGACCTTGTATACGAGATCACCGGCGATGAAAATAAAAGAAATATGAGTCTGGATGAGTTCCACGGTGTCCGGTTTATGGGGATAGAATTCAGGTTTTAACATCGATTCGACAAGATTGGGGTGGTTCATTCTGTTTCTCTTTTCTTTGATTATTATATTAATGAGCTTTTTCTATTTTCTTCTCCTCTTCTGCAAGGCGATTCTTCGCTTCACCTATGAAGTAAGAGGTCTTATAGTCTATACCGAGGTGCGTATATTTATCTTCAATGGTTTGGAACCTTCCCAGCGCAGCACGATATTGTTCGATATTGAAATAGAACTGCCCTACATAAAATTCATGCTCGCCGAGTTTCCTCCTGCATTCCTTTAACTTCTTTTCGGCCAGAAAGGAGAACCTGCTGCTGGGAAAACGGGCAATGAGCTTCTCAAACGATTTTTCCGCCATATGTGTTTCTGTCTGATCGCGGTCTATTCCCAACATCTGTTTATAATGGCATAATCCTATTTGACACATTACATATGGAAGATTCTCGTTGGTTGGATGAAACTCCATGAAGTCGCTGTAATTTGCCTCCGCGGAGACATAATCCTCATCACTGAAATATGAATCCGCTACCCCCAGCTCGGCAGGAATCGCATATCTGTTGAGGGGATATTCTTCCGATACTCTCTGAAACATTTCAATAGCATCCTTGTAATCTCCTTCCCGGTATTCCTCCTGTCCCCCCATGTAAAGAGCTTCGGGCGTGCTGGGGCCTGAGGGGCCATCCCACCACAGACAGCCGGTAAGAGAAAACATGACGACAACGATAAGGAACATTTTTGCAAGTTTCATATTTATAATACCTTTTTTAAGGATTCTGCCAGTTGATTATTACCAATCAGCGTGTCTAAAAGTTCACCGTCCCTGGAAAGGAGAATTGCGGGTATCCCATTTAGGCCATAATTGCCCCAACAACAGGGCTTCTATTGCCCAGCTGTATCAACAGGCTTTTCCCCATCACCTGTTACTCCCCCGCAGCTCATTTCTTGGGCTCAATCTATTGACTTGTCTTCTTAATGTCAAACACTATTTCAACGCCGCACCACAAGCTTTTTGACACAGATCGAGCATTTTGATATAGATATAATTAGTTGAAAGAAAATGGGTGCTTCCATTTCAAAGGAAATTTTTATGAAACCAGTGGGTATAATCTCCGGCACAATTCCCCTGCATGAAGAGGATATATTTCAGGGCCTGAAGAAAACCGTGGTGAAAACCGAATTCGGCAGCACGATGGTCTTCCTCTCGGAAATGGTTGCATTTATACCAAGACACGGTATGGACACGTTGACCCCTCCACACATGATCAATCATCAGGCAAATCTCAAGGCGCTGCAGGATATGGGTGTAAAAGAGATAATAGGGATAAACTCCACAGGCTCCCTGAAGAAAGAAGTAGAACCGGGAATGATTATCATACCGGACGATTATATTTCCACCTCTGGGATTCCCACTATATTTCACAAAAGTGCCGTCCACATAACACCGGCCCTCGATGAAAAAATCAGAAGAAGGCTGATCCACACAGCTGAAAAGCTCGGAATAAACGTAAGAGAAAGCGGCATTTACTGGCAGAGTACAGGGCCTAGACTGGAGACAAAAGCCGAGATAGGAATGATGTCCCAATTCGCCGATATCATTGGAATGACCATGGCAAGCGAGGCAACAATCGCGGCGGAGCTGGAACTTCCCTACGCCGCTATATGTTCTGTAGATAATTACGGCCACGGCCTTGTCGAAAAACCGCCGACACTTGAAGAAATCAGGAAAGGCGCGCGCAGAAATACACGCAATATGCTGGAAATTGTGAAAAGTTACTTAAATGAGTTCTCCGGCGACGGCAAACCCGCAATGTAATTTCTCCTGTAAAAACATCGAGAGAATAGGCCCACGATTAGATATCAGCGGATTTTTATCTTTTATTGCAGCATTAATCATCGGCCTTGGCCTGCCGCTGGTGGTGGTGCATTGGGCAATTGCTCCCAACAGATACCGGATTTGAGTAGAACATAGTTTGAGGTGTTACCCGTGGACTTTAATCGTAAAGAAGCGGATGTAATGGCAGAGATAGAGCGTCTCCAAGCTGGTATCCCTGGCTTACATTTCCATGATAGTTACCAGGCTGTAAGTACAGGTCCTCTCGTCCCTGGCTGTGAGATCTGCACGCGTATGACGCACATGTCCTTTCAGATTGGCTTCCGTTGCAATGCCACTTGCCCCTTCTGTTTTATCCACACCTATCAGGCAGACACACCTGACGAAAATGAAAAGTACAACCGGCAGGCCCTTTTGAAAGAGTTTTACAGGCGCAAGGATGAACTGGATGGCGTCTCTCTGACCGGAGGTGAGCCCCTATTATACCTCCCTGAACTGGAAGCCAGCGTATCCGAAATGAGGAGATCCAAGCATGGATTACACTTCTGGTTATACACCAACGGCATTCTCGCCGATGATGAGCACCTTGGCGCTCTCCGAGATCTCGGAATTGGAGAAATTCGGTTCAATCTCGCGGCAGTGAACTATGACGAGAAGATACTGAAGAATCTCAAGCGAGCCAGAAAAATGTTCGAGTACGTTGTTGTAGAAGTACCGTCGTATCCGAAGCAGAAGGACAATC
>CAZRUU010000168.1:0-3425 GCA_964603235.1 uncultured Syntrophaceae bacterium
GAGGGTAGGGGGTTTAGATGATTGATCATAAATGTCCATTTCCCCCAGGGTCAATTTTGCTTCGATCTTTTTGGCTACTTCCTGAGCAATACGCTTATTGCCAACCTTCTTTGACTTGCGCTTTCCCTTATGATTGATGAAGATCCACTACTCGCCCGATCCCTTTATGTTCTCTTTGACCTTAACTCCCATGATATTCTCCCTTAACGACCTTCCAGGATTGCCTGTATTGAACGAACTCCCTTAGAGGGATACTACGATATCGGAAAAGTGTTTTTCAATTTCTCCGATCGTGAGAAAGTCTTCCGCCCACTCTAAGGCATCTTCTTTTGACATAGGAATAAGGGAAGATCCACCGGACCATTGATTGACACCTGCACTTTGTGCGAATCGCGACATCGGGCCTCCTGTGCCTGCAATAAAGAACTGTTTCGATTGTGGCGTGACATATAGCGTCGCTTCCCAATATCTACAATCTCCCTGGTAACTGTGTGACGCAGACCCGATTTTAATCGCCTTTTCTGTATCGTATCGCATTCCATTTAATATTTTCTGCATTTTCTCTTTCCCCCTTTCCTCACTTGTTGGGTGCATTATATCGCACCCATCGGGTGTGTCAAGAAGTTTTTTCAATATCCATGCCTGCCATCTGGAAGACTGTTTGTTTGTTATATCTAAGTCTTTCAAGGTAACATCGTGTGACCTTGATTCTGTTTTCCTGTCCCCTCCATATCCAAATCTGACAAAGTGACATCATGGGATTTTGTGCCACCCTTTCCCCCGTGCTCTGACAAAATCCGCAATTTGCCGAATTTGTATCAGTACCGTTACAAAACGGCCATTATGTCCGATTTGCAAACCGCCTACCTCCAGAAACAACCCCACATTTTAAGCCGGTTTCAGGTAACACGCCCCTTCCTATGACCTGCCCCCTGAAAGTCAATCCTGGGGCATCCTCGCGCTTCGTCTGGCAAGGGATTGTCTTATTCTATGCCTCAGATAATCAGGCTCACAACCCAGGGCATCAGATACATAATCAAATAGCTCGTTCGGATCAAACAGCCATGAAGCGGCCGCCATGTTGGAAGGGTTAAACTGAAGAGTTTTGAAAGCGTCAAGGGTAACGGCCAGCCATAGCCTGAGATTTCCATCATGGAGTGATGCAACAGCTTCGTCGTGATCTTCGTACATAGCCGCCTTTTTTATTGACCGGGGGAGTGATGATCCCTCTCAGGTTCCCCCGGTCATATCTTGCGCCGGTATTAGCGCCCCGATAGGCGCGCCCCTTCAAGAGGGGAATTAATCCTCCCGGTGACCGCTGGTGTTATTTGAGGAAGGGACACCGCCAGCTGGACCCCTCTAATGAATAAATGCGGGAGTATTTGCGCCCTTCCCGCAGGCGCATCTGATTAACTCAATGCAGTCGCGGAACAATTCCCGGTATAACGAGGCTCCAGAATCGCAGTTACGGTCACATGCCCCGTTGCGGTGCCAGGATCGGTAAAGGATATTGTCAACCACTCTTCGCTGTTGGCAACATCCATATCCTCGGCATTGATTTCTACAATCAGCATATAGTCGTCATAGGTTCCATGCGTCAGGGTCAAAGCTGCGCTGGTCGCATCATCCCCCAAGACATCACAATTCGCCGATCCCTGCGCCGCGCTTCCGAATGCATAATGGAAGGTGAGTGCAGAAGTCTTTGTCCCATCTGTTGCCCCAGAGTACAGGTACAGAACCGGACTTGCGGTTCCTATGTCATGCAGATTGACGATAAATGTTGCTCGATGAAAATTCTTCATGTTGATTGAATCGCCATCAAGCGCACTCCCGGTATCCATGTCATCATAACTAAGCACCGGGACAAATTTCTTTTCTTCAGGTAATCTCATGGTATCAGCTCCTTTCCTGCAGCGTGACGAACGGGGAAACGGTAGTGCTTCCGTCCTTCAGGGTAAGAGCTTCATCCCAAAGCGGTTGACCGTCGATTCTCGCAATCAGACGGCCATAACTTTCGTCACTCGTAAAGGCGTAATCCTTGGATACATCGAATCTGATATCCTGACGTAAGCCCGCACAGTACTGTGAGAAGTCAGTAAGTAGGATATCACCCTGAGACCCCAGGGTTTCCGTCTTTTCGGTGAAGATCACCGGCCGTGTCAGGAGTTTCCATGTCCCGTTACTCTCTGAAAGCGCCGGATATGCACTCCCGCCTGTACCAACTGGAATGCTTAACTGAAGCAACTGCGGGACCGTGGACACATGGCACACCCAGACAGCCTTACTAAAAGACGCAGGATGCATCCGCCCCAACATATCAGCAAGATTTGTATATGTAATGGTGTTTGCCTGCTGTTCGGTTTCCTTTCTCAATGATTCGATCTTTCGGGTGTCCTGATCTATCAGGGAGCGCACGGTATCTTGAATGTCTCTGTCCGCGCTCTCCATCAAGGCAACCTGAATGCTAACCAGTTCCGTCAAGGTTTGCATATACTCCATGCTGTTGTGCTCAAATTCCCCATAAAGCTCTTTCAAATAGTCATGTTTCGGGATGTTCTCTTCTGTTTCTTGTCTTTCTTGCTGTGCAACCTCTATCAGTTCTTCTTCTGACAAATAGGGTTCAACCTCACGGAAAACCATGCCCCGATGATTATAACCAGCCATCGGCGGCCTCCTTCTGTTCGACTTCATCTTCCCACCGGCGGCCGTTTAACCATGTCGCAGCATATGACCACTCAGGGACAAACTCTCTCTGATCCTTCAAAGCCTCTTTTTCTGCCTTCTGACTCTGGATAGCTTTTAGGATAGTTTCAATCAGACCGCCTGAAGGGTTTAACTTCTTCCATGCAGTGAATGCTTTCTTCCGGTCCTTGTGTTTTGGGTATGCTGAATAGAAGTTTTCGAAAGACGCAACCAGGAGCGCATTATTATCTTTTTCTTGTTCATTCTTGTTATTGTGCCCTAGTTCGAAAAAGTCTCTGCCCGGGTGTCTGCCCTTGTAATTTTCCGGTGTCTGATAAGTATCGTAATTTACAACTACAATTTTAATTCCGATGTATGCCCCGGTGTGTGCCGTGGTGTCTGCCCTAGTTCGTCCAAGTCCCTGGCGCAATTTTCGTAAAGGATAAACCTCAATCATTCCCTCAGAGGCCAACCAAGTCAGGATATTTCGAACCTGTTTCATGCTCGGGAAAATAGGTTTTTTGTTGTGATAGAATACCATGGCCTTGATGATCTCGGTGTATGTCGTAACCAGTTCCCCCCGTTTGTACAGATAGCCGTTACGCTCAATATCGGTGTGATTCGTATTCAAAACCAGCCAGAAAAAACACTTTAGATGGAGGGGTTCCTTAAACCAGATTCTTGATTGTTGAAGTGTTCGCGCTGTTAAGATGTAACCGGGGGATGTTTGCTTTATCATCAGT
>CAZRUU010000169.1:0-3374 GCA_964603235.1 uncultured Syntrophaceae bacterium
TCAAGATTGATGGAGGCCTTCTTATTGTTTAAAATGAAGGCATTTTTGGAGACGGAAACAGTTATGAATGAGATCTGTATCAGGGCTGGAAAAAATGTGTATAAGGTTATACAAGATGGTGGATTCGATTTTGACAGGGTTACCACTTATGTCGGTACGGCTTCGGGGCCGAGGTGGCTCGTGGCCAGCGGTTTCGATCTGTCGCTTTTGGAAAAGGGGGTGCTGGGCAATAACCTCCCTGTAGTTCTCGCTGGTTCATCGGCGGGCGCGTTGCGATTTGCAGCATGGGGGCAGCCGGAGCCTGAAAAAAGCTATCGCAGGCTTATTGACGCCTACATTTCAATGAATTTTACCAGAAAAGATAGACCTGGAGAGATCCTGCAGGCTCTTGTCGATCTTATAGATAATTATATTGACGATGAAGCCATTCCGTTTGCGCTGGCCAGCAAGAAATACAGGCTGGCGATAATAACGGCCCGTGCTAAAAGACTTGCCTCTTCGGATATAAAGTGGCTTCAGGGACTGGCTATCGGGACAGGATTTCTCTTCAGCGCTGTAAGCCGTCGTTTGATCCACAAATTCTTCCAGAGGGTTGTGTTCCATAACAGCCCGATTCCCCCGCCTTTTTGTCTGGACCATGATTTCAGGGGACAGGCGGTCGCTCTGAATAGAATAAATTTCAAACACGCGCTACTGGCTTCATCGGCGATACCCCTTGCAGTTGCCGGCGTCAGGGATATATATGGCGCTCCAAACGGCACATATAGAGATGGAGGGTTCACAGACTATCAGCTCAATCAGAAATATGCCGGCGAAAAGGGCGCGATTACCCTCATGTTTAACCATCAGGAGCGCATAATACCTGCATGGCTGGATAAGGGGCTGAAATTCAGGCGGCCACCAGAAAGATATCTGGAAGATCTCCTGATGGTCTATCCTTCGGATGATTTCATGCGTAAATTGCCCTATGGAAGAGTGCCTGATCGTGGGGATTTCAAGAGGTATGTTAATAATCCCTCCGGGAGGGTAAGAAACTGGCGGCAGGCGGTTGAAACTTCTAAACACCTCGGAGAAGAATTTCTGGAACTTGTGGAGAGCGGGAAACTGCGCGACGTTGTGAAGAAGATATAGTGGGGTCTTTACAGCTTACTGTCCTTGAATGTTATGTATTTCCACACCTGACGGGGGTATGAAGTCGAATAATTCATCCGGGGGATTGATGTTGAACTTGATATCGCTGAACCTGAGCCTGGTAGTATTGTCATACATGTCGGTAAAAACGCATTCTATAATACGAAAATTGTTCTTGTCCACCGTGAGCATGAGAGTTTTGATACCGGCTTCGTATTCGTGCGGTGTAAGGATTATTACATAATTTCCTTCCATATCCGTGGGCCCGCCAGCGGAAAAGGCTGTTTCGAAATCATCTTTCAAATTCTCGATACCTGTGAGAAATCTTATGGTCATCTTTGACGACAAAACCTTTTTAGCGTCCTGAACATAAACGATATTATCATCCGGTATGTACAGCCACGCCTTCCTGGGATTTATGATCAGTTTCTTCATGGAAGGCTTTGTGTAATTCCACAGCATTCTTTCAGGTTTCTTCAGATAGACTGTGCCCGCCTCTTTTTCTGTCCTGTCTATTGATTTAATGGTTGCTTCCTGTATGAAATTCGCCTTGAAATCCACCGTGTGATCATACGCAGTCTGTATTTTTACGGTAAGTTCCGCAAGGGACAGAGTCCGGGAGAAAACCGTTGTACCCGGAAGGATCAGGGCCGGGATGACAGCCAGGGCAAGGAGGAATTTTCCCCGATGACGATATTTAATAAAGAAGTTTGGCATAGTCTGCAATATAAGCATGCGATAACAGGCGTATAGTTGTAAGTATCGGTTATTGTTAAATATAATTCACTGCCTAAATTTTGGGCAATGAGGTATAAGATATCGGTAACAGGGTGTTTACATATTTTATCAACAGGCTTATCAACAGCTCTGTGCACGTTCCTGTGGATATCTTAATGTCCTTGTGGGTGACTGATTTAAGATTATCTCCCAAAAATCTTTACCCTCCACCCGAACGGGTCTTCCTTTTCTCCATATTGGATCTGAAGTATCTCATTGTACAGCTTTTCAGTCAGTGGGCCTGTGTTACCGTCACCGATCACATATTCTTTTCCACGGTAGTAGATTTGTCCCACCGGCGATACAATGGCGGCGGTTCCGGACGCGAAGATTTCTTTGAGAATTCCCTCATCGTTCAACCTCAATAGTTCATCTATCGACAATCGTTCCTCCAGTACATTGATTCCCCATGATTTTGCCATTCGTATTACGGAATCACGCATAATCCCCGGGAGGATGCTTCCCGAAAGAGGGGGGGTAATCAGATCATTTCCGACGACAAAGAATATATTGCTTGTTCCCACCTCTTCGACATATTTCCGTTCCCTTGCGTCAAGCCACAACACTTGGGTGTAACCCATTTTCAATGCCTCCTGACTTGCATAGAGGCTGGCCGCGTAATTACCTGCCGCCTTACAGTTTCCAACACCTCCCTTTGCCGCTCTGACATATTTCTCACTCACATATATCTTCGTCGGGCCGAATCCTTCCGGATAATATGCTCCGACCGGGCCCACAATGATGAAAAATAGGTATTGACCGGAGGGGTGCACTCCGAGAGCAGGCTCCGTCGCGATCATTGTCGGTCTGATGTACAATGATGTGCCGGTATCTTTTGGTATCCAGTCCTTTTCCAGAAGCACAAGTTTTTTCAATCCCTCCATGAACAGGTCGTTGTCTATCTGTGCCATGCACAGTCTTTCCGCGGAACGATTCATCCGGTTTATGTTTTCTTCCGGTCTGAACAGATATATGGAATCATCTTTCCCCTTATAGGCCTTCATGCCTTCAAATATCTCCTGTCCATAGTGGAAACACATGGAAGCAGGGTCAAGTGACAGGGGTCTCAGGGGCTCTATGGAGGCACTGTGCCAACCCTTTTCGCTGTCATATTCCACAATAAAGAAATGGTCGGTGAATATCTGTCCAAACCCGAGCTGTGACTCATCTTCGGGCTTTGGTTTCATCTGTTTAGAATCGACTTTTGTAACCTTGATTTCCATTTTGGTCTTCCTTTCAAAAATAGGTGCAGCACACTAACTAATGTGTGTGGCAATCGCGATCATTGCCTTCCCTGTGGTTTACGATTATGGGAGCAACTTTTAAAACTACATGCAAATATATCTGCCTGTCAAGGGCAAAAAATTGCCGCTTCAATTCTGCCTATATCGCTTCTCTGTCGAGGGTTCTATACTGGATAGCCTCTGATATGTGGGACTGACGAATATTTTTCTCATCTTCGAGGT
>CAZRUU010000170.1:0-3368 GCA_964603235.1 uncultured Syntrophaceae bacterium
TTTCGATATCCCACCGGAGCTTATAGGCTGCCGCGACCTGCTTCGCAGAAAGATCATACCGGTTTGTGGCAATCCAGTATTTCACATTGTCGACTTCATACCCGACAAGCCGAAGCGGTTTTTCCGTCTGGTTGGTTCCGGCAGTGCCGAAGATGGACGGCTTCACCGTGGTTCGGCATCTCAAGGATACCACGAAACTGAGTTCGATCCCGGTGATTGCCATGACCGCCCAGGTGATGAAGAGCGATCGGGAAAAGATTCTCGAGGCGGGATGCAACGATTACATCGCCAAGCCGATCGAGCCGGAGGGCTTCCTGAAAAAGATCGGTGAATGGCTGAAAGGATAACGGGGGGAACTATGTCAAAAATACTGGTGATTGACGACAAAAAGGACAATCTGATCACCTTGGCCGCCGGGGCGAAATAGCGAAGGCGGGAAGAATCCAAAACAAGGGAGGATCACATCTTGTAAATTACCAAAGGATGATGACGCAGTAAAAAGTCTCCTCAGCCTGTCATCCCGACCAGTCGGGACGAGAAATCTTTAAACCGTACCATGCTGAAAAGATAAGATTTCTCCCTTCGGTCGAAATGACAGTAGGGGGGGTCGAAATGACATATTTGTCGAATTTGACTTTTTACAGGTGCATCAAAGGGTGGAGAATAAAATTTATGCCGACGGGGAAAATAAAATGGTTCAATCTTCAGATCGACGCAGGATTCATTAGAAGTGACGAAGGCGAAAATGTATTTTTCCGCTGCAGCGCCATTTGCTGTAACGAACCGGAGACTATACGAAGAGGCCAGTGCGTGAGCTTCGATATCGTGAAGAATCGCAAAAGCATTTCCACGACAGCAGCCAATATTAGAACTATTGATAACAATGGCTGACTCATTCGTTCCGCCCCGGTGAACAGCTCCTCCGTGCTGCGTGACTGATCAAAACCCGATCATCCGCTACGGGCGGCCTTAACGGGACATCTGGTTCTCAGCACCCTTCATACGAGAGATGCCGTTGGCGCCATTACAAGACTGAGGAATATGGGGATAGAGGCGGGACTGATAAGCGATACCCTTACATGCTCGTTTACCCAGCGTCTTGTTAGAAAGATTTGTGTTCAGTGTAAAGGGGCGGGATGCGACCTTTGCCGGAACACTGGATACAAAGGCAGGATTGGGATGTTTGAGATTATGCCTGTTAACCGGGACACCAGGCGGTTGATAGCAAATAACGCCTCTGAAGATGAAATCAGGGATGCGGCAAAGAAATCGGGGATGAAATTAATTTATGATGACGGCATGCTCAAGGTACAAGAGGGAATTACAACCTTGGAAGAAGTGGAGAAAGTAATAACGACAGATGAAACATCTGATTAACTCTAGTTGGTAAAATAAAGGCGCAAGTGGTGAGCGGTTCCGTGAGTCCAGGCACCATCCGGAATCTCCGGGACCGGGAAGCGGTTTTACAGGGGGAATGTCATGAAAAAGAGTACTGTTCATCATTCGGAGGATAACACGGAACTGCGCAACCTGGCGAAAGCGCGGCTGAAAGAGAAGCAGCGGGGACACGTGGAAAAATATGAGAAGCCTCTTTCGGCAGAGGAAACACAACGGCTCGTCCAGGAACTGCAGGTCCGCAAGACCGAACTGGCGATGCAGAACGAGAAACTCAAGCAGGCCATGGTGGAGCTGGAAGCGTGGCTGGTGCAACTTTACGATTTTGCCCCCGTGGGCTACTTCACCCTGGAACGCAATGGCGTGATTACCCAAACGAACTTGGTCGGCGCACGCCTGCTTGGGCTTGAGTGCTCCCAGCTGTCGGGCAAGCGTTTCAGTGCGTTCGTTTCAGAAACAGATCTCCCAACATTCAACGCCTTCGTCGATCAGGTATTTTCGTCTGTGGCCAAGCAAACCTTCGAGGTGGAACTGGTGGGAAAAGACCACCCATTGCTTACCGTGCGGATCGAAGCCACGCTCTCCTCCGATGGGCAGGGATGTCGTATTGTGGTGGTGGACATCACCAAGCGCAAGCAGACCGAGGAAGCGCTAAAAGAAAGTGAAGAGAGATATCGTACTCTTTCTTACAATATTCCAGGTATGATCTATCGAGCTGGCACTGACTGGTCGACGCAGGTTATTACAAATTTAGAAGAAGTGTGTGGCTATTCGATTGATGAATGGGATCATCAAAAGATGAGCTGGCTAGACCTCATCCACCCGGATGACAAGCAGGGAGTCATTGAAGGTGGGTCCAAGTTAGCAATAAAGCCAATTTCTATTATCCAAGAGTATAGGATCATCAGTAAAGATGGGAAGATACGATGGGTAAGTGATCATAAAACATCGTTTGTCAAGGATGATGGATCATTTAACGGTGTTTATGGTATTGTCTTCGACATCACCGAACGCAAGCAGGCCGAAGAGACTCTGAAAGAAAGCGAAGAGAAATATCGTACTCTTATTCAAGCTACTTCTGAAGGTTTTTGGCTTCTCGATTCTGATCAGAAAACAATTGATGTAAATCAATCACTTTACGATATGCTTGGCTATTCAAGAAGTGAGATGATTGGTAAAACGCCATTCGATTTTGTTAATGATGAGAATCATAAAATATTTAAAGAACAAACTTCACAAATAACAAATACCCTGCACAGAACCTACGAAATTATACTGAAAAAGAAAAATGGCATTCATTTTCCAGCTATTTTCAATGCAACTTCCTTAATTGACAAAAAAGGGGAACCTGCCGGGTCTTTTGCGTTTGTAACTGACATCACCGAGCGCAAGCTGGCGGAGGCGAAACTACAAAAGAGCAAACAATTATACCGATTGGTTGCCGATAACTCCAATGACTGGATCTATCTGATTAATCTGGATCAGAAATTATTATACGTTTCCCCTTCCAGTCAACGTATAACCGGATATCTCCCTACAGAATTTATAAACAACCAAGAGCTTTTCTTCAATATTATTCACCCTGATGACAGGGAGCAGGTAAAACCTCATCTTCAAAATTTAGACGAAGATCCCCAAAGCCACTTTATTGAATTTCGCATTATCACCAAGGAAGGTAAAATCCGTTGGATAGGTCATTCTTGCCTCCCGGCTTACACTGAAGACGGTAAATTCTCGGGTCGGGCAGGTACGAACCGAGATATCACCGATCGTAAGGAAGCAGAGCAACAGATCAAGGAACGGATAAAAGAACTGGAGCTACTATACAGTTTGGGCGAGATAGCAGGGAAGGAAGATCTTACCCTTGACAAACTGTATCAGGAATTTACGGACATTCTACCGCAAAGCTGGCAATACTCGGAGATTGCTTGCGCCAGAATAGTGATCGGTGACAGCGAGTTCCACACGAAAAA
>CAZRUU010000171.1:0-3334 GCA_964603235.1 uncultured Syntrophaceae bacterium
AGTCGTTGTCGGAAACCAGATTGGTGAGGTGACATCTTTTTTATCTACCGACGATTTTGGTGAAGCATATTTCGATGTGGCATCACCAAACGCCACAGTAACCGCCGCCTTCAGTTGCTATGATCCTTCCGCAAACAAAACTTACTATTATGTCGACATCGCCTACGGAGTCAATGTTTCAGCCGTTACTTTGACGCTGGGAACCTGCGATCGAAACACTCAGCAAATAAATATCAACGTCACCGATGAGGTAGCAGGCATCACCAACCGAGAAGTTACGCTTGGTCCGATAACGTACAGTGGGTCCAGCGTTACCATGTACGTCTATGAATTACAGGATGATGGCAACATTTCAGTTTTTGCCAGCGGCTACGATGATGCCGACAATATCAAGGGGTATGGGTTCGCCCTCGATCAGCCTGCCGTTGACGGCAGTGTGATCGAGATTGCCATTGATCGGACGGATCTCGTCCAATACACCCATCTTTTTGGCAGTATTCCGTTAAGCACAGTGTCCTACTACGCCTTTGCCGCACTGCTCCGCAAACATGCCTCTACCAATCTGCCGTTCAACTTTATCTGGGGCACGGCACCGTTACCCGCTTCGATGACCACTTATTCCAGCGACAGCTTTGCCGACACCAACATGTTCGGTGCCACCGTCAGCGTTGATCAGGACAGCGACGGTAACACCGATGCGGATATCGGTTTGATCCGCTATCTGCACGACGTCTCCGATCAGTTCTTCGATTTCAGCCTGGCACCCCTGGTACCCGGCAACATCACTTTTGATCCGGGTGCAACCGGCCGGCCGATTATCGAATGGTCAAATAACGATCCCAGTTCAACTATGCAAATACTTGTGCTAAGCCATAATTCAGATTCACCACAGAAGGCCTCCTTTTATTACACGATGACGGTGCCGGCCTCTGCCGAAGACCTTGTCTTTCCCGAGCTTCCCGACGCGCTGGCAGCTTTTCGTCCCGGAGCATACAGCAACCTTTCTCTGGAGACCGTGAAGTTCGACAAGCCGGCTAGCTATGATGACTACCTGGAAGCTAGTGTCAATTATAACGGCCGCTTCTATGAGGAAGAGGCGCTGAGCAGCTACAGCTACACAAGAATTTCGCGCCTGCCGTAATCTGTTAAAAATAAGTGGCTCTTTTAAAATAGTCCCCAATGTAATGATAAGGGGGTGTATTTGGAAAGTAGCGCAACTCCGAGTTTCAACGAAAATAAATCTGCCCCGGTTTTTTGAAGACCACGTGAATGCTGTGGTAAGAAGACACTCGTATCGAAATGAGATTTTCAGATCAAGGAGGTTATGCCCCGGAATGCAGGAAGTTGATATCATTATATCAGGAGGAAGAATTCTCACGTCAGACGAAGAAGATTCTGTTATTCACAATGGTTCTATCGCCATAGATGGAGATACGATTGCTGGTATCGGCCGGTCAGAAGATATAGAAACAAATTTTTCAGGCCGCAGAACCATAGACGCTCGCGATTGTCTGGTTATGCCCGGCCTCATAAACAGCCACACCCACGCGGCCATGACATGCTTCAGGGGAATAGCGGACGACATGGAACTGATGGACTGGCTCAATAATTACATATTCCCCGCTGAAGCCAGAAATATCGATCCGGAACTGGCCTACTGGGGCAGTATGCTAGCATGCGCTGAAATGATAAAGTCGGGGACAACGACCTTCTGTGACATGTATATTTTTGAGGATGAAACGGCACGTGTGGCGAAAGAGGCCGGAATGCGTTGCCTACTAGGTGAAGTCCTTTTCGACTTTCCTTCTCCGAATGTCAAGACACCCGGAGAAGGCTTGAAATACACAAGAATGCTCATTGATAAGTGGATGGATGATCCACTTATCAATATTATGGTTGAGCCACATTCACTGTACACATGTTCCCCTCAACTTATTAAAGACGCCAAGGCCCTGGCCGATGAATACAATCTCCTGTTAGCAATCCATTTTCTTGAAAATAAGATGGAAGCAAAACAATTAAAGGAAAAGTTCGGTAAAAAGGCAACCGCTTTCCTAAGGGATATCGGTTGTCTTGATGAGCGTTTTTTCGCCTTCCACTGTGTCTGTATGGATGAAGAAGACATAAAAATCTTTGCCGATCATGGCTGCAAGGTTGTTCACAATCCCGAAAGCAATATGAAGCTGGCTTCCGGAGTCGCCCCCATATCACGCATGCTGGAGCATGGAATCACGGTCGGGCTGGGGACCGACGGCTGCGCCAGTAACAATAACCTCGATATGTTCGGCGAAATGAGCACGGCCGCAAAACTTGAAAAGGTAGCGATGCTCGACCCCACGGTTATGTCAGCTAAAACAGTAACACGAATGGCAACTCGAGACGGCGCCCGCGTGCTGGGGATGGGAAATGTCACAGGATCATTAAAGCCGGGCATGAAGGCTGATATTATAATTATCGATCTGAATAAACCTCACCTTACCCCAATGTATGACGAATATTCTCACATTGTCTATGCCGCGGGAGGATCAGACGTAGAGACTGTGATCATAAACGGCAGGATAGTGATGGAAAACCGAAGGCTTCTTACAATCGATGATAACGAGGCTATGGAGAAGGTAAGAAAGATAGCAGAAAAGGTTAAGAAAAGTCTGGAAACATAAAAGGTGAATACGCCTTTTACGAAGCCGGCTTGATTAAGAACGCGAAAAAGGGTATGCACAAGAGAGTGTTATGAAATTAGATTCTCGCCACAATATGTTAAAGATATCCGTCATTGTTATTACTCTCCTGTACATTCTCATGTCAGCAGGAGCGGCCTTCGCCTCTTTTACTATAAAAGATGAAAAAAGACTGGGAAAAGAATTCTATGAAAAGCTGAAGGACAGAGGCCTTTTTGTAAAAAATCCAAAAGCAAATGAATATATCGACAGGATAGGAGATCTGTTGCTTTCCCATGGTAAAAGGTCCTTTTTCGATTTTACTTTTTCCATAATTAACAGTTCCGGGATCAATGCCTTCGCAACCCCGGGAGGTTATGTGTATGTCTACAGCGGCCTTATAGAACTTACTGAAGACGAAAGTCAGCTCGCCGGAGTGCTGGCACATGAGATAGGCCACATAAAGGCTAGACATATAGCGCAAACTATCGAGAATTCAAAGAAGATAAACCTTGCAACCCTTGCGGCAATCCTGGCCGGCGCCTTCCTCGGAGGCGGCGGCGAACTAACCGCGGCAGTTGCAAGTTTTTCCATGGCGACAGCGACAACTCTCAATCTCAAATACAGCAGACAGCATGAGGAAGAAGCCGACCGCCTCGGGATGTCATACCTTGTGG
>CAZRUU010000172.1:0-3320 GCA_964603235.1 uncultured Syntrophaceae bacterium
GCATTTCTAATACAGCCATGGATTGAAACCGCAAAGGAAGGGGCCCGATGACTACAAAAACCAACCATAGCAAATCCCGGGACATTAAAGATCAACTTGAAGCGTACAGCGAGATCTTCAGCAGCATACATGAGGGCGCTGTAATAACAGATGATGAAGGTTATATCACTTTCTTCAATGAGCCCTACGGCAAGTTCCTGAATATAAATCCCGGAGATCAGATCGGAAGGCACTGTACCGATGTTTTTGAAAATACACGCATGCACATTGTGGCAAAAACGGGTAAACCAGAGATAAATCACTCTCAATTGATAATGGGGCAAAATATGGTTGTTCAGCGGATCCCCATTAAGAAAAACGGCAAGGTTGTAGCCGTGTATGGTCAGGTGATGTTTAGAGATATTAAAGATGTGGCAAAACTCGCGAAGAAGCTCTGTCTGTTGGAATCAAAAGTAAAACAATATGAAGAGGAACTGATAACCCTTCGCTCAACACGCTATACTTTTGACAGTATTGTCGGCATAAGCAGTGCCATCACATCCCTGAAAAGAGATGCCTTAAAGGCGGCTGCCAATTCATTTCCTGTGTTGATAACAGGGGAAAGTGGAACAGGAAAAGAATTGTTTGTCCAGGCTATCCACCATGCCAGCCCCCGCAGTCCCTATCCCTTTGTACGCATTAACTGTTCCGCCATCCCCAGAGAATTGATTGAATCGGAACTGTTCGGATATTCCAAGGGAGCTTTTACCGGAGCCAGCCGTAGCGGTAAACCAGGCAAATTTGCACTGGCCGATCGCGGCACTATATTTCTTGATGAGATAGGTGATATGCCGCTCGGAATGCAGCCGAAGCTGCTGCGCGTTCTTGAAGAAAAAGAATTTTCGCGGGTTGGTGGGACTTCTGTGATTCGGTCTGATTTCCGTCTCATCACCGCCACAAATCAAAATCTCCAAGAAATGATACCGGCAAAAAGGTTCAGGCTGGATCTTTTTTATAGATTGAATGTTATACCGCTCCACATCCCTCCTCTTCGTGAGAGAAAGGATGATATTATGCCTCTGGCAAAGCACTTGTTGGAGAAACTTACTGAGGAAGCAAATCTCCCTGAAGTACTGATTGATTCCGAGGCTGAAGATGTCCTGAAGAATTGCGACTGGCCTGGGAATGTCAGAGAGCTTCAGAACGTGATCGAGAGAACACTCTCTTCGCTGGAGGGAAATGTCATTTATATAAGGAATCTGCCCTTCTACCTGCAAGGTAAACCGTATGAGACTAAAGATGGTCAAAGGATCTTAATTGATAAAAACCCGTCCTCCCTGAAAAGTGTACATGGGGAGGTCGAAAAAAAGGCCATCCTTCATGCGCTCAATATCACCGGTAACAACAAGAAAAAGACTGCAGATATTCTTGGTATCCATCGGACCCTACTGTATAAGAAAATGAAGAAGTATAATATACCACTAAGCTATAAAGAGGAATCTTCCCCGATGTAGCTATATTGATACGCCTGAAATTTTATTGCTACCCTTGGAAACAACATCTCTCTTGCAGTTTTTTCAGGTATAAAAAGACACATAGCCGTTTTCCGGTCCCCTTTGTTTCCCTCCAATAAGCAACTGCTTGCGTGGCACGTTTCTTGAACTGTTCTTACCATTGTATGTCATGGATCTTCACACTTTATAACTTTGATATCTGAAAGGAGCGAATATGGGTGGTAAAGCCATAGGAAATCTTAAAGTAGGCGACAGTGCAGAATTCACCAAAACGGTTTCTGAAACGGATATTTATCTCTACGCGGGGGTAAGCGGCGATTTCAATCCGGCGCACATAAATGAGGAGTACGCAAAAGAAACTTTTTTTAAGACGCGAATCGCTCACGGTATGTTGCCGGCAAGCTTCATTTCAGCAGTAATTGGTATGAAGCTGCCGGGACCGGGAACGATTTACCTTGATCAGAGCCTCAAATTCCTGGCCCCGGTGCGGATAGGCGACACAATTACCGCTCGGGTAGAGGTTGTTGAAATCATGTCTACAAAAAATAAGGTGCGTCTCAAAACTACCTGTGCCAATCAGGATGAGATTACTGTGTTGGAAGGAGAGGCCATTGTAAGCCCTCCCATACCAAAGTGATCTGAACACCATTTTTTGATTATCGGTTGAAGACACCATATTTTCAAATGGAGGAATGTTATGACATCTAGTGAAAGCTCATTGCACAGGACAAGCGATGATTCTATTTCCCCTGGTATAAAAAGGGCAAAAAATAAGGTAGTGACGTCAAAAGAAGCTGTTCAGCTCATCAAGTCAGGAGACATCGTAGCTACTGGAGGTTTTGTCGGTGCCGGATTTGCCGAGGAGATTGCGATCGCGGTAGAAGAATATTTTTTGAGTACGGGACATCCGAAAGACCTGACTCTCATGTATGCCGCCGGCCAGGGAGACGGAGAAGAAAGGGGATTAAACCATTTTGCCCATGAAGGACTTGTAGGGCGTGTTATCGGCGGACACTGGGGTCTGGCACCAAAACTGGGGAAAATGGCAATCGAAAACAAGATTGTCGCCTATAATTTCCCTCAGGGAGTGGTATCACATATGTTCAGAGATATTGCGGCCCACAAACCGCGTACCATCACCACCATTGGCCTGGGAACATTTGTGGACCCGAGAAATGACGGTGGAAAGATTAACGAAAAAACAACGGAAGATCTTGTCGAACTTATCGTCTTTGACGGAAAAGAATATCTCTCCTATAAGCTTCCTCCCGTAAACGTCGCAATTATTCGGGGAACTACAGCAGACACAGACGGTAATATCAGCATGGAAAAAGAGGCATTGACAATTGAAAACCTCTCGATTGCAATGGCCGCTAGAAATTCGGGTGGGTATGTTATTGCGCAGGTTGAAAGAGTTGCTGAAAAGGGAACGTTGAATGCGCGAAATGTAAAGATACCTGGCATTCTGGTTGATTGTGTCGTCGTCGCTCGTCCTGAAAACCACTGGCAGACATTTGCAGAATTCTATGATCCTTCCTTCAGTTGCGAGACAAAGATACCACTCCAATCTATGCCCTCTATGGAAATGGATGCAAGGAAAATCATTGCACGAAGGGCTGCCTGTGAATTAAAAGCTAACGACATAGTAAATCTTGGAATCGGCATGCCGGAGGGGATCGCAAATATAGCCAATGAAGAAAAAATTCTTGGTTATTTTACTCTTACAGCTGAACCCGGAGTCATAGGCGGGGTACCCGCAGGCGGATTAAACTTTGGCGCGGCTACCAATACCGACTGCCTGATTGATCAACCGTACCAATTTGATTT
>CAZRUU010000173.1:0-3309 GCA_964603235.1 uncultured Syntrophaceae bacterium
CATTGTCGAAAAATAATCTTGACATAGTTTGGAATCTATGTTGTTATCCCGCTCTAATTTTGGAAAGTGGAGTTTTCTATGGGCAGACATAATTATCTTAACAGTTATTTTAGTTACTTTTGGTATTTTGGTGAGCAGGTCTGCCCGGCGCTGAGGAGGAAGTAACACTCAAAAAAAGATAAAATCTAAAAGCCATGGGTAGATCGAGAGATTCTGCACCATGGCTTTTTTGTTTGTGAAGCCATGGTGATTAGTCACCATGGCTTTTTTATTATTAAAGGGAGGGTTTTGAAAAGTGATAATTGTAATGAAAAAAAATGCAACGGATGAACAGATCGACAGAGTTGTCAGCTGGATTAAATCAGTTGGTTATATGGTCCATCCATCCCCCGGTGTTGAACGCACGATCATAGGTGCTGTAGGAGACAATCGGGGGAAAGGGCACTTAAAGGTTATTGAGTCTCTTTCGGGTGTCGAGAAAGTAGTTCCTATTCTGAAACCTTACAAACTGGCAAGCCGGGAGGCTAAAGAGGGGAATACCGTTATCCGGGTCGGCGACGTGGAAATAGGCGGAACAGGTTTTGTCGTAATGGCCGGTCCCTGTTCCATAGAGAGCAGAGAGCAGATGATGGAAAGCGCTTTTATAGCAAAAAAGGGCGGGGCCGATATAATAAGAGGAGGCGCATACAAGCCGAGGACTTCCCCTTACAGTTTCCAGGGAATGGAAGAAGAGGGACTCAAGCTTTTAAAAGAGGCCGGAGAAAAAACGGGGATGCCTGTTATCACGGAAGTGCTCAACACTTCGGAAGTGGATATAGTGGAAGAGTACGCGGATATAATGCAGATAGGCGCCCGAAACGTCCAGAATTTCGCACTGTTGAAGAAGGTGGGAAAGGCAAAGAAGCCGGTACTCCTCAAGCGTGGAATGATGACAACCGTAGAGGAACTTCTCATGTCCGCTGAATATATCATTTCATCGGGGAATGATGATGTTATTCTGTGTGAGAGAGGAATCCGTACTTTTGAAACGGCAACCCGCAACACTCTGGATATCAGCGCGGTACCGGTTTTAAAGGAATTGACCCACCTCCCGGTAATCATTGATCCCAGCCATGCGGCAGGTCACTGGAAATATATCCAGCCGCTGACAAGAGCAGCTCTGGCTGTAGGGGCGGATGGTGTTATAATCGAGGTTCATCCCGAACCCGAAAAGGCCGTTTCTGACGGAGGGCAGTCCCTCAAACCTGAAAAGTTCTACAGGCTCATGGACGAAGTGAGAAAACTTGAACAATTCATGAGACATGAAATGAAGGTATCGCAATGAAAAAAATAAGGGTAAATCTCGACAGACGTTCCAATCTTTCTTATGACATATTCATCGAGAACGATATTCTTGATCGTATTGGGCTTCTTATTGCGAAAAAAAATGTGGCCCAGCGATATATAGTGATTTCGGATTCCAATGTGTCCTCCATTTATGGGGAAAAGTTTCTGGAAATACTGAGAGGGGTGGATCTGCCGGCAGACTTGATCGAGTTTCCCGCGGGGGAAGCCTCAAAGAATATTGACACAGTTTCTTCTATCGTAAGAAAACTTATTGAACTGGGGGCGGACAGAAGCACCGCATTGATCGCCCTTGGCGGAGGTGTAACGGGTGATGTGACCGGATTCATTGCCTCCATCTATATGAGATCCATGCCTTATATCCAGGTGCCGACCAGTCTCTTGGCGCAGGTAGACAGCAGCATCGGTGGGAAAACAGGAATAGACCTGCCCGAGGGGAAAAACCTGCTGGGGACGTTTTTTCAGCCGAAGATGGTTTTTACGGACCTTAAGTTTCTTGAGACACTCCCGGATGATGAATTCAATAACGGTCTGGCGGAGATTATCAAGTGCGGTATTATTGACGATGTTGGACTCTTCCATCTGCTGGAACGGGAGGGCAAAGCAATCAGGAATCGGAACGCGGATATTCTCGAAACAATAGTCGAGAGAGCATGTAAAATAAAGGGAGGAATTGTTGAAATAGACGAGAAAGACGCGGGTATACGCCGGATCCTCAATTTTGGTCATACCTTGGGCCATGCGATTGAGACAGCCTCGGGATATGCAATATCGCACGGCAATGCCGTATCGGTCGGCATGGTTGGAGCGGCCAGAATATCCGAAAAAAGGAAACACCTGTCGACCAAAGAACGGGACATGATCGAAAAACTTATTAAAGACACGGGACTTCTTGACAAAATTCCCGAAGCCGTCAAAACCACGGATATTATGTCCGGAATGAAAACGGATAAGAAGAAAAAAGGTGATTCAATACATTTTGTATTGTTGAAAAAACTGGGTGTTCCGTTCATCAACGGTTCGGTAGAAGAGAGACTTATCCGCGAAACGATCGAGGAATTGAGATAATGACAGGAAAATCACTACAATACATGCGGGATGAAGTTAATAAAATCGATAAACAAATCGTGGTGTTGTTAAACGAGCGCGCGGAATTATCGACAGAAATAGGAAAGTTGAAAACAGAAAACAATCTGGAGATTTACGATCCCTCACAGGAAAGCAAAGTATTCCGGGGCCTGTGCGGAATCAACACGGGACCGTTGCCTGAAGAATCTTTGAGAAAGATTTTTTGTGAGATACTGTCGGCATCAAGAGCCCTTCAGCTACCCGTGAAAGTTGCCTACCTGGGGCCTGATGCGTCATTCAGCCATCTGGCCACCGAATCGCATTTTGGAAAGAGTGTGCTCTTATCACCACAGCCGGGCATCCTCGATGTCTTTGACCGTGTGGAAAAAAGGGAGGCACAATTGGGGGTGGTACCGGTAGAAAACTCTCTTGAGGGAACGGTTAAGCTTACTTTGGATTGTTTGATTTCAACATCCCTGGAGATCGTAGATGAAATCTATCTCCCGATCAGTCATTCGCTGGCATCGATGAGAAAGGGATTGGATGGGTTGGAGAAGGTCTATTCACATCCCCAGGCACTGGCACAGTGTCAGGGCTGGCTCAGAAAAAATCTGCCGCTATGTTCCCTCCACGAGGTGGAGAGCACAGCAAAAGCCGTACAGATGGCTATTGAAGATGATAAAATCGCCGCTGTCGGCAGTCGCGAGGCTGCTTTGAAATACGGACTGAATATTATTGCCGGGGGTATTGAAGATTATTCATCAAATATGACGCGGTTTCTCGTTATCGGTAAAGGGGCGAATGAACCAACCGGCATGGACAAGACGTCGGTTCTGTTCGGGACGCGCCATGAGCCGGGTGCGCTCTATCATTCACTGCAGCCCTTTGTCGAAAAGG
>CAZRUU010000174.1:0-3253 GCA_964603235.1 uncultured Syntrophaceae bacterium
ATTTGGAGGACATAGTAAATCATAATAACAATAATACCTATAACAAAACCCCTTGATTTTCCGCTTCTCTGTCTTGAAATACCCAGTGGGATTCCAATTATACCAAAGATAATACATGAAAAGGGCATGGTAAACTTCTTATGGATCTCAATGATAAACTCTTTCAAAACAGTTTTCTTCAGGCCGGGGATCCTGCTTTTTCTGATCAACTCGGGAAGCGACATTTCCCTGCTGTCCTTTACGAGTTCTTTATTTTTGCCTCCAATTGATTCCGACAGATCGAGGTTTATGTCATAGGAACTGAAATCAATCTTTCTATAGTTTGTCAGATCGGTATTTGTCGTGTGGATACTCCCGTTCTCCAATCTTAGAGTTACCTGCATTGATTCTGGGTTTGAGATAAGATATCCCTTTTGTGCTATAATGGTAGCTGGTTCTTTCAACATACGGTTATCAAATATGAATAAGCCCTTCATGTAATCTGCGTGTGGTGGAATCTCTTCAGCATAAAGTACAAGATCAGCGAAGTTGTCGTTGAATATTCTTTCTTTGATACCTATGCTCGCTTTCTGCTTCGCTATATCAAACAGGAGGTTTTTGGTAGCAAGGTTCCCGTAAGGAATGAGGAAAAACCCTGTAGCTGCAGTTATGAGGAAGGCGCACAGAGAGGCGAATGCGATAGGTGGCATAAGCTGGTACAGGCTCAGTCCCGATGATTTCAACACAATTATTTCGTTGTCACGGGAAAGCCTTCCCAAGCCTATCAGTATGGAAATAATAAGCGAGACAGGTATGGTGATCATGAGAAAAGAGGGCATCAGATAAAGAATAAGTTTCGCTATGTCAGTGAAGGCTATTCCCTTATTTATCATGAGATCCATGAGTTGGAGGATTCTCCCCATCAGGAGGACAAAGGTAAGTATGAAGAGAATCATAAAAAAGGGAACGGAGATTTCTCTTAGAATATATTTGTTGACGACCTTGTTCATCTTTTGTCTTTCCGGTTGTATAAAGACTTTGCGCTACTCTGTTTTTTGCTATGAGCTATGAGTCTTTTGACTTTGGATCATATAACAGCAAATCGATTTTGCTTCAATGTTTCTTGGATTGACCTTGATTTTTAAATCTGCTAAGTAAATCGGAATATATCAAATTGAAAGTATCAATATACAGTTTTGTTAAATCTAGCAATATCCGAGGGTGTTATCCATGATTGATTTACACACACATTCTATCTTCAGTGACGGTGAGCTGGTTCCCTCAGAGCTAGCAAGGATGGCGGTTATAAAGGGATACCGGGCAATTGCGATAACCGACCATGCCGATCACTCAAATGTTGATTTTATTATTCCCAGGCTTGCAAAAGTCTGCGAGAAGATATCAGATGTCTGCCCAATAAAAGCCATTCCGGGTGTTGAGATTACACATGTTCATCCGGACCATATCTCTTCTCTTGCCCGGGAAGCAAGGTTACTGGGTGCAAAAATCGTAGTGGTTCACGGGGAAACTATTGTAGAGCCGGTTATGCCGGGCACAAATCTTGCCGCATTGAAAGCGCCTGTTGACATCCTTGCGCACCCCGGGCTGATTACTGAAGAGGAAGCGAAACTGGCTGCCGGGAATTCGGTGTTTCTGGAGATATCAACAAGGCAGGGGCACAGCCTGGCTAATGGCCATGTGGTCGCTCTTGCGCGTAAATTCAACGCAAAACTGGTTCTGAACAGTGATGCTCACTCACCCGGGGATCTTGTGGACAGGAAAATGGCGGTTATAATCGCAAGGGGAGCAGGAATGAGCGAAGAAGAAATCGAGACGATGTTCAGGAACTCGGAGTTGCTTGCCGAAAAAGCTGTAGAATCATAGGTCACGGAGCAGGAATTATGAAAGCGGTGTTTATCTCCGATGCTCATTTGAACGGCAGCGCCTGTGACGGATATAGCTATCTGATGCGTTTTCTTGATTCCATAAGGGGCGGTGCGGATGAACTTTTCATTGTCGGAGACTTCTTCGACTTCTGGTTTTCCGGTAGTAACAGTGTTTACCCCGGTTTTTACGATATCGTTGAAAAACTGCTGGAAATAAAAAAGTCAGGGACGAACGTATCATTTTTTGAAGGCAATCATGATTTCTTTCTTGGTGACTATTTTGCGCAATATGGCATAAAGGTATTCCCCGACGGGGCCACAATCGATCTGGATGGGAAGAAGCTGTTTGTATCTCATGGCGATACTGTAGATGATTCCAACACGGCATATCTCTTATGGCGCAGGGTTCTCAGGAGCAGGCTGTTTTACGTGATACAGAAAAAGATACCTTCATCAATACTGTGGCGTGTTTCCAGAATAATCTCAAGAATCAGCAGAAGCAGAGGCAGAAGTAATAGTGGTAGGGCGAGCCACTCAAATGGGCTTGTCCCCAGGATGAGTACTTTTGCCATGGGAAAGTTTGATAAGGGGTTTGACGCAGTGGTCCTGGGCCATTGTCATCGCCCCACGCTGGAACGGCATGTAATAAACAACAGGCTTAAAACCTTTGCCATTCTGGGTGACTGGATAAAACATTATTCCTACCTGGTGTATGACGGCGGCGAATTTGAGATGAAGCGGTATCATTTTATTGCTTGAAACCTTTGAAAAATGTTCAATTTTGTTCGAGTACAAGAAACGCGAAAATTTCAACCGGAGGAATATATTGAATATTTCTTCGAGGATTGAAATTTGAGTTTGGCGCAGTAATCGGACAAAAGAGAATGTTTTGAAGGGTCTCTACTCATTAATCGAAAGAGGAGGTTATCTGGCCGTGTCTCTTTACCTTCTATGGGAATCATATTCCTATTTTATCCTTCCTGTAACCGGTTTTCTCGTCTTTTCCTTCCTGGCGTTCTTCACCATTCTTCAGGGAAAGAAAAACTCCACCAACATCCTTTTTGCCTGTATCTGTTTCCTCGGCGCCCTGATTGACCTTGATATAGCCCAGGTATCTTTCTTTGCGGATCAGTCTCTCTCCCTCAGGCTTGACAGGCTATCCTATCTGTTTTTTGTTTTCGTTACGCCGGTTTATATTCAGTTTGTGCATTCATTCCTTGGAATGAAGAAAAGGAGATGGCTTGAAGGAATCGCATATCTTTTCAGTATGTCCCTTCTTCCCTTTACTCAGACGGAATATTTTATCAGCGGACTGCGCCAGTTTTCTTTCGGGAAGATCGCCGAGGCAGGGCCGGCGTATTATGTATTTTCAGTGGTGGGGGGAGTCG
>CAZRUU010000175.1:0-3250 GCA_964603235.1 uncultured Syntrophaceae bacterium
AGCCACTCATTTCTATAATCTCCAATTATCAAAAGGAACGAGCCCTTTCCCTTTTTCCGATCATGAAAGAACGGGAAAAACAGCTTTCGAGGACGCTTTCGGGTGGTGAAGGTGGAAAAGAATAAAAAACGTTCGGGGAATCGTATCAGGCTTCATCCACTCTGACACCCCTCCCCATAGCCTTAAAGGCAGAGGCGTCAAGTCCTCCCTTGGAATCATGCTGCAAAGATAAGTAAGAAAATGTATGGCTGTAAACAGTGATTTGAAATATATGAATAAGCAAAACGGTAGAAATCACCCAGGAGGGTATAATGAACAGTTTTCAGGATCGTATTATTCGCGCCGCCAAGTTGGATGTCAACCTGTATGAAGAGGTTGAAGCTGACAAGGGGGCAATGCGTCAGGCAATGACGGTTGTTGTCCTTTCCAGTCTGGCAGCCGGGGTAGGAGCGATTGGAACAGGCGGGTTCGGCGGGATTGTGGTTGGGACGATCGGGGCCCTTGCAGGGTGGTATGTCTGGGCCTATCTCACGTACTTTATCGGCACGAAACTCCTTCCAGAACCGCAGACCCAGTCTGATCCAGGCGAACTGCTGCGCACAATCGGCTTTTCGAGTTCCCCCGGGTTGATTCGCATATTAGGTATTATTCCGGGGCTGGGAGGAGTGATTTTCCTGGTGGCGTCGCTCTGGATGCTGGTGGCAATGGTGATCGCGGTCAGGCAGGCCCTTGACTATACAAGCACACTGAGGGCTGTCGGTGTATGTATCATCGGCTGGGCCATTCAACTATTGATCGTTGTTGTGTTGTTTTCTATCTTCGGCGGAGGCATGCAACCGGTTTAGGAAATACAGGAAATAATGAGTGCAAGACAATATGGCAATCTATTATGATTATAAGGGTTAGAGATTGCTTCGCTTCGCTCGCAATGACAATGTGGGTATTATGCAAACATTTTCATTTATTCCCACCAACCGCTGAAAGTGGCGGCTGAAGCACGCTAATATGGATGCATTGAAGAAATTTCAAATAATCCCTGGGGTTGGGAAGAGTCTGGCCCAGAATTTAGTGGATCTGGGGTATCGGGAAGTAACAGAGTTAAAGAAAGAAGATCCGGAGGCAATGTATCAGAATCTCATGGTCTTGCGGGGGCAGCATATTGATCGTTGCGTATTGTACATTTTCAGGTGCGCGGTGTACTACGCCGGCAATTCTGTTCATGAACCAGAGCTGTTAAAATGGTGGAGCTGGAAAGATTGACAGTAATTAACTGGAGGTTATTGTTATGATTATTGACTGTCACGTACATTGCGGAGAGCTGGATGATTCAGCACCGCAGGCTTATGAGGAGATCGCGCCGGAATTCGATAAAGCAGGGGTAGATGGCGCCGTCTGTTTTTCCCCGGTCATGGAAATTTATGACCGGTACAATTTGGACTCTCGCGACGATGAATGCTGGCAAAACAGGCGCAGACATTCTCGTGAATATCTGTGCTCCCTCAGGAACAAAGCCCACCGCATATATCCTTTCCATTTCGTCTGGAATGATTTTGACACGTCAGATCTCGAACAATACTGCGGGATCAAATGGCATCGCCACGGAAATGAACCGGAATACAATTATGACAATCCGAAATGTGCCAAAATGATAGATGCTATCAGAGAGCAGGGATTCGCCATATTGCTCGAGGAAACGTATGAGAATACACTTCGGCTTGTTGATGGAATGGGCAAGGGAATACCCTTCATCATTCCACACCTAGGTCACATGAACGGCGGATTCCACCGGTTTCTGGATGAGGGTTTCTGGGAAAGGGAGAATACCTATGCCGACATGTCTTCAGAAATCCCCGATTTGAATGAAATCAGGGAATTTATTGACAGGTATGGTCCACACAGACTGCTGTATGGAAGCGATTATCCCTTCTCAACACCACTGGCACGCAAGAAGAAAATTATGGAGTTAAACCTGCCGGTGGAGGACGAAGAGCTCATCTTCTCCGGCAACATTATGAGGCTCCTGAAGAATGTCGAGGGAGAGGGCGTTGGGTGATATCATGGATTATAAGAAATATGAAAAAGAGAGCAGAGAGATAAAAGAAAACAATGAAGGCATGAAGAACGATATATCCCGGCCGGTTTTACCGGCAGTTCAATCGCGCCTCGGGTGGCTTAAGCTTCTTGGAATCGTAGTGATTGCGACCACCTTTACAACAGTAGCTACAGTATGGGTGATTACAGTTTATCTCTTTCCCACCGAACTGAAACCGGTGACGCTGAGCTCCCGGGAAGAACAAACCCTTACTGCAAAGATAGAGCGACTGGATCCCTCGCAAAAAACAAATGTTACGCGTAAAGGGCAGTCACAATCAACCGGGGAAATACCCCTGAAACCCGAACGTTATAGTGAAGATGCGTCCAGGCGGGATATTGTATTAAGCGAAAGGGAACTCAATGCCCTGTTGGCGAAGAATACCGACCTTGCGAAGAGGCTAGCAATCGATCTCTCTGGTGATCTAGCCAGCATGAAGCTGCTCATACCCCTGGCTGAGGATATCCCCGTTTTTGGGGGCAAGACGCTTAAAGTTACAGCGGGCCTGGAACTTGCTTATGCCAGCGGTGAGCCTGTCGTGGCGTTAAAGGGGGTCAGTGTCTGGGGTGTCCCCCTCCCCAATGCCTGGCTGGGTAATCTCAAGAATGTGGATCTGGTGAAAGAGTTCGGGGGCGGAGAAGGGTTTTGGAGTGCCTTCGCAGCCGGTATCGACAATATCACGATAGAAGACGGATACTTGCGGGTCAAATTAAGGGAATGAAGATCGGGAATAATGGAGCGGCACGTAGAACAATCACCATTCCACATATCACCCCATATTCCCCATAGAGCTTGTTACGTCAACCGTTTGTCCCTGCTTTTTTTGAATATTATATAGATACCCAGTAATATCATGAGCGCCGGCAGTATGTACTTTCCAAGGTCTTCAATATCCGGGAAAAAATTCTTCATTACAAAAAATCCCACCCCGACGATACCGATGAGCCACGCTCCGACATCTCTGGTACGCTGGACAAGCATGGAGATAGATATAACAACGAGGAGTATGGGCCAGCTTTTATCGAATCCATAGGTACTGGTGTTGCTTAAGATTATGAGTATTCCAAGGGTAATAAGTATCGCGGCTCCTACAAAACCCCTTGCTTTTCCATCTATTTTCATACAAGCCTCCTTCGGTTTCTTTGGATTTCATTAATT
>CAZRUU010000176.1:0-3244 GCA_964603235.1 uncultured Syntrophaceae bacterium
CAAGGACAGTGGATCGGAAGCGCGGCTTGGGAAAATAACGACTCCGCACGGAGAGATAGACACACCCGTTTTCATGCCCGTTGGAACCCAGGGAACGGTAAAGGGACTCACGCCGGAAAGAGTAAGTGATCTGGGAGCACAGATAATACTCGGTAACACCTACCACCTCTATCTGAGGCCGGGGCACGAACTGATCAGAGAGCTCGGCGGTCTTCACAAATTCATGAACTGGCAGCACCCTATCCTGACTGACAGTGGTGGATTTCAGATATACAGCCTGGGGGCGTTAAGAAAAGTAACAGAGGAGGGAGCATCGTTCCAGTCTCATATAGATGGTTCACGCCACTTTATAAGCCCTGAAATATGCATGGAAATTCAGGAGGCCCTGGGATCCGATATAATGATGTGCCTTGACGAATGTGTTTCATATCCCGCGAACTTCGACTACGCGGAGAAATCGCTTGATATGACACTCCGTTGGGCAAAAAGATGCAGTGTCGCTAAAAAAAATGATCACCAAGCCCTCTTCGGAATATCCCAAGGAGGAGAATACAATACACTGCGCAGAAGAGGTATAGAAGAACTGATCGATATCGGATTCGATGGTTATGCCCTGGGGGGATTGAGTGTCGGAGAACCCAAGGAGGTTATGCGTGAGATAACCGCCGAGTTCACCCCTCTTTTGCCTGAAGAAAAACCCCGATATCTTATGGGTGTCGGCCTTCCGGAAGATATTGTAGAATCCGTTCACCACGGAATAGACATGTTTGACTGCGTGATGCCCACACGAAACGCGAGAAATGGAATGCTGTTTACAAGTAATGGAAAAGTTGTTATAAGGAACGCTCGCTATAGGGAGGATGGTTCGCCTGTTGACAGTGAATGTGATTGCTACACCTGTAGAAACTACTCACGGGCATACCTCAGGCATCTGTTTATCGCCGGAGAAATCCTGGGGCTTGTTTTGAATACCATTCACAACATCAGATATTTTATGAACCTGATGGAAAAGATCCGAGAGGCAATAAAAGATGATCATTACAAAG
Organism: uncultured Syntrophaceae bacterium; assembly: GCA_964603235.1. Classification (GTDB taxonomy): domain Bacteria; phylum Desulfobacterota; class Syntrophia; order Syntrophales; family UBA2210; genus UBA2210. The sequence continues at coordinate 1,047 of CAZRUU010000176.1, forward strand.
CCTTCAGACAGAATTTCATGTCCAGATTGTCAGACGCGGGGGCTGAAAATAAATAAAAATTTCAAGGGGGAACAAATAAGATGACAGGCATAGCATATGCGATGGGAGCAGGTGGAACAGGCGGAGGGGGAGCCCCTGGTGGGGATATGAGTTTTATTGTTGTAATGGTCGGCATTTTCGCCATCTTTTATTTTCTTCTCATAAGGCCGCAGCAGAAGAAACAGAAAGAGACAAAGGCAATGATTAGCAATCTCGCTCATGAAGACATGGTAATCACAGCAGGCGGAATATACGGAAAGGTCGTAGCTATTACCGAACAGGTTATAACCCTGGAAGTGGCCGACAAGGTGAAGATCAAGGTTTCAAGAGGCCATATTTCGGCTGTCACACAGAAAGCTACTCCATAAGCAACAGCGAAAGGAATTCAAATGTCCGACAAAAATATCAAGTTGAGAGGAATTATAACGCTTGTCATCGTCGCAACCGCTTTATTCTTTCTCATTCCTTCTATAACACAGAAGATTCCTTCCGTCTGGAAGGACTATACAGATAAGATCCACTTGGGTCTCGATCTTCAGGGAGGAATGCACCTGGTCTTGGAGGTGGAAACCGAAAAGGCAGTCGAGAGCGCTATGGAAAGGATTTCGAATGAGTTGAAAGATACCCTCATGGAAAAAAGGGTGCGGTTTAAACATCTGGATCGGGAAGGCGGGGCGGTCACCACCCTTGAATTGCCCAATAAGGAAACAAGCGCACAGTTCGCAAAGATACTGAAGAACGATTTCCCTAACCTCGATATCAAATCTTCAGAAATAACAGATGGAAAAGAAAAGGTTTATCTGAAGATAAAGGATAAGCAAATTGAATCTATAGAAAAGTTCGCCCTCGAACAGAGTCTTGAGACGATACGGAACAGGGTGGATGAGTTCGGTGTTTCTGAACCTGAAATAATCCCTCAGGGCAAAGATCGCATACTTATACAACTACCAGGAATTAAGGACCCACAGAGAGCTATCAACCTGATCGGGAAAACGGCCCTTCTGGAATTCAAGCTGTTGGATGAAAGCCACAGCCTGGAAGACGCGCTCAGGGGAAATGTGCCCACCGGAGATGTTGTAGCTTACGGGTACAGGGTAGAAAGTGAGACTGGACGAAGAACGAAAACACCGTACCTGCTCAAGAGAAAGACTCTACTTACAGGGGAATCTCTCGAGGATGCCAGAGTATCAATCAGCGACAGATTTGGCGAGGCATATGTCTCACTGACGTTTGATTCGCAGGGGGCAAGAGATTTTGACAGAATAACGGCAGCAAATGTCAAGAAACGCCTGGCAATTGTCCTAGATGGAGTAGTCCACTCGGCACCTGTAATACAGGAAAGAATCTCAGGCGGCAACGCCCAGATTACCGGAAGTTTTACCACGGATGAAGCACACGATCTGGCCATCGTCCTCCGTGCCGGCGCGCTACCGGCCCCTGTCAGGATATTGGAGCAGAGAACAGTGGGACCCTCCCTCGGCCAGGATTCCATAGATAAGGGAATACTGTCCATAATGGTGGGCAGCATACTGGTTCTACTATTCATGGTAATGTACTATAACTTGTCAGGGATCGTCGCCGATATCGCACTCTTCCTGAACATAATACTGATTCTGGGTGCGCTTGCCGCATTCAAGGCAACTCTCACTCTTCCCGGTATCGCCGGTATCGTGCTGACCATAGGCATGGCCGTAGATGCGAATGTCCTCATATTCGAGAGGATCAGGGAGGAATTAAGACTGGGCAAATCCCCCAGGGCTGCCATAGGGGGGGGATACTCAAAAGCCCTGCTCACCATCGTGGATGCAAATGTTACCACTCTTATCGCCGCCCTGGTGCTTTTCCAGTTCGGGACAGGACCAATCAAGGGATTCGCCGTTACACTCAGCATAGGCATAATATGTAGTATGTTCACCGCCATCTTTGTGACGAGAATCATTTACGATTATTTCATATGGGACCGAAATATCAAAAGAGTAAGCATATAACAAAATTTAAAGAATCCAGACTGGAACGGAGACGTTGATGGAAATTATAAAGCCCGGAATAAATATTGATCTTGTCGGAAAGATGAAGATTGCTTTTGTGTTTTCGCTGTCTGCGATAATCATAAGCATACTATCCCTGATATTGCACGGCGGACCCAATCTGGGTATAGA
>CAZRUU010000177.1:0-3243 GCA_964603235.1 uncultured Syntrophaceae bacterium
TCCCATCATATTGCAGTAACAGGATATTTAACTCTCTTGACTGAACAAACAGGCTGTGTTAGTTTTCCTTCTGTTAAACAGTGAGGGTTATCTATGAAATTTACGCATCTGGATGAAAACAACAGGCCGACGATGGTCGACGTATCGAAGAAGGACCCCACCTTCAGGGAGGCCATTGCCAGCGGCATGGTCCTGATGAGAGCTGACACTGTAAGAGCAGTTGAATCGGGAGGCGTTTCGAAGGGCAATGTCTATACCACCGCAAAAATTGCCGGAATCATGGCTGCCAAGAAGACCAGCGATATTGTCCCGATGTGTCATACACTTGAGCTTACCGGGATTGAGATCGATTTTTCGAGTGATATTGAGAAGGGTGAGATAACCATTACTGCAAGGATCAGAACCTTCAACAGAACGGGTGTGGAGATGGAGGCCATGACGGCGGTGAGTGTGGCTGCTCTCACAATATATGATATGTGCAAATCTGCGGACAGAGCGATTGTGTTATCCGACATAAAACTGCTTAAAAAAAGTGGGGGCAAAAGCGGCACTTTTGCAAGGAAAGAGTAATTGACTATGAGCTCAAGCACCTATAAAGCGAGGGTCGGATTTCTCCTCCCCATTTTTCTGGACTCCCTGTTTATCCTTGTGTTATTTGTAATCTCTATATTTGACAGGGTTTTCCCTGCTGAACCCGTGATCCTTTTCCTTATATTTGTTCTCGCTCTTTGTATTCTTTTTGGATCAGCCCGGCGGAAGACAATTATTGGCGCTGAGGATATCAGGATAAGAAAACTTTTCAGGGCAAAGCAACTCCGGTGGGAAGATATTACCAATGTAGATGTTATGGCTTTGCATAAAAAGGTTTATCTGTTGCTGACCACCACGAGAGGGTTTTACACATTAGCTAACTCGCACGGGGATTTTACCTCTCTTGTAAAAGATGTTGTCCGGTATGTAGATCAAAACAAGGTTGAAGAGAGTGTTCAGGATGTTATCGAACATCCGGTAAAAAGGATGTCAGATATAGTGTCCGCATGGATTGCGTTTATTATTCTTTTGGGAGCAATTATCCTGAAGATTATCTAAAGCTGTTTTATATATCTCAAAGGAGCGCTTCATGAGCAAGCAGGAATCAATCAGGGCGACAATCAGCAAAGAAATTGATGGGCCGTCTTTCCCCCTTATAGAGGAGATTCTCGAGAAGAGACTTGACAAGGTCTTTACGATTCTTGATTGCAGGAAAAACAGTAGAAATGGAGTATATGACGAAGTCCTGTCAATGGTCGAAAATGTCCTTATAAAGATTGCGATGAGACGCTCCAACAATGTAAAAACTGTCGCGGCGGATTTGCTTGGTATAAACAGGAACACCCTTCACAACAAGATAAAAAAAATGAAGGCATGATATTTTCCTTCCAGCTTCATGAATGTGGGAATTTTACCTGAATAATCTCCCCCGTGTATATATGCTTCTGTTTGTTAATCCAACCCATAAATTTGTTACGGGCTCCAACCCTGAAAGATATTTGACGAACATATGCTTTTTGAGTATAGTCTTTCGATTCACTGTAGAATCAACAGCGGGAGGAAGTTATGATCAGAGTACTGTTAATCGGAAACGGCGCCAGGGAGCATGTAATAGCTGAAACGGTAAAACGATCAGCTCACGCTATCGCGCTCTTTTCCTGCATGAAATCCAACAACCCCGGCATTGCGTCACTCTCAGAAAAGGTGCTTACAGCAAGCTATGATGCCCGCGAGAAAATCGGTCAGTTCGCACGGGAAAACAGTGTAGACTTCGCGATAATCGGCCCGGAAGACCCTTTGAATAACGGTATTGTCGATTTCCTGAAAAAGGAAGGCATTCCCTCCGTAGGTCCGACAAAAAGCCTGGCGCGGCTGGAAACGTCGAAGACTTTTACAAGAAATCTGCTGGCGAAATATGATATCCCCGGAAATCCCCTGTTCAAGACCTTCTCCTCTCTCGAAGGAGTCGAAGCTTTCATTTCTTCTCTTGACAGCGTTGTCGTAAAACCGGACGGCCTCACCGGCGGGAAGGGAGTCATGGTCCAGGGTGATCACTTTCAGACAAAAGATGAGGCAATCGAACTGTGCAGAAAGATCCTGCAGGAGCATTCTTCGGTAATGGTTGAAGAAAAGTTCGTAGGCGAAGAATTCTCACTGCAGTGCCTGTGCGACGGTGTCACTGTTGTGGCCACGCCTCCCGTGCAGGACCATAAAAGAAGGTTTGTGGATGATAAGGGACCGAACACGGGGGGAATGGGCTCATATTCTCTCGAGGATCACTCCCTTCCCTTCCTGAAAAAAGAGGATGTGGCGGAGGGTCTTGCCATTACACAGAGGGTCGCGGAGGCGATCCACCAAGAGACCGGTGAATACTACAAAGGCATCATGTATGGCGGATTTATTGTAACAACCGACGGCGTCAGGCTGCTGGAATACAATGCGAGGTTTGGCGATCCGGAGGCCATGAATATTCTCCCTCTCCTGAAGACGGATTTTGTGGATATCTGCAGGGCCGTCATCGACGGAACGCTGAAGGATCTGAATATTGAATTCGAGAAAAAGGCCACGGTCTGTAAATACATCGTCCCCAGGGGATACGGCCTCCCCGCGGATCACCCCGACGCAGGCTCCACCTCATCGAAAATCGAGGTATCGGATATAAAGAATGCGAAACTATATTACTCCTCCGTCGACAAAAGAGAAGACGGCCTGTATATGACCACATCACGGGCGATAGGTATCGTGGGAATAGCCGACGATTTGGACAGCGCCGAAAAGGTGGCGGAAGGAGCGATATCATCAATCAAGGGCTCGATAGATCACCGGCCCGATATCGGAACAAAGGCACTGATAAACAAGAGAATCCAGCATATGAAAGAGATACGAGGATAAAAAAATGAAAAACAAGATACAAAAGGTATTGATAAGCGTAACAGACAAGACGGGAATCATTGATTTTGCACGAGAGCTGAAAGAGTTTGATGTGGAGATACTCTCCACAGGAGGAACGGCCGCGCAGATGAGAGATGCCGGCATAGCTGTCACCGACGTCTCGGATTATACGGGTTTCCCGGAGATGATGGACGGCAGATTGAAGACCCTCCATCCGAAGATTCACGGCGGTCTGCTTGCCCTGAGAAACAATGAAGGTCATGTAAAATCGGCCCGGGAGCATGGCATCGATATGATAGATATGGTCGTCATCAATCTATA
>CAZRUU010000178.1:0-3235 GCA_964603235.1 uncultured Syntrophaceae bacterium
CTTTTATCTCCATTGGAACTATAAAAAAGCTTCAAAATTAAAAAAATACGGAGGGGTCATTACCTTTACACCAAAGAACCTTTCGCTGTTAAAACACGACAAATACACAGTGGCTGTGTTTCAGCAGGAATTTACTGTAAACGGGTGTCCTTACGAGGTGGGCCCGAGGAGGCTGTTTCTCAAGAAATGGCGCAACAAATGGCATATCGAAGGAGATATAGTATTAAGCCCCGAAAAGGAACATCGGCTCATCGCAGTGCTTGAAGAGACTAATAATGATTATGCCAGCCATGATGAAATAATAGAACTTGTTAATAAATGGATTGTCAGTTGGGAATCGGGAGATATGAGGGATTATGCATCCTTTTATGCTGCGGATTTCAAATCCAAAGGGATGAATCTTGATGACTGGCTTGCACATAAGCTGATCCTCTACCGGTTAAACAAAAATATTCATATCGGTATAAAAAACCTCAAGATGTCACATCGTTCAACTGGTAAATTGATTGCTACATTCGAACAGCACTATAGCTCATCGCGTATAAACGATGTGGGGACCAAGGTTTTATATTTTAAAAATATTGATGATTCCTGGAAAATATGTAAAGAAACATGGAAATCAAAGACCGCGAAATAGATTTCGAATGATGGAAAATGATAAAAAAACCAAAAGCTGGCTTGTCATCATAATTGGAGACAGGAAACGTCATGGACCTTTTAAGGTTACTAAGAGGTCCCTGGTCCTGTTATCCATATGTTTTATAGCAGCTCTTTTTGCCGCAATAGCCTGCAGCCTCTGGCTTTACAGCAAACCCTGCACTGTCAGCACCAATAAACTGGCTGGAGAGCTTGCAATCGCCAGGCAGCGCACAGACCTCATCAGTCAGGAGAAAGATGAGCTTTCGGAAGAGGCTGAAATCCTCAGGGCGGAGATAAAGACACTTCATAAGAAACAGAAAATTCGCGCTACCGTCGAAAAGAAGAAGGAATCAAAGCCGATCATTGCGAAAAGTGATAATGATACGAAAGGGGAACTATTTGTTTCCATCGAAGAAATAAAGACAACATATGATAAAAACAACAAAACATTCAAAGTCAGATTTATAATAAGAAGTCAGGATGCTGACGGGGGTTACATTTCAGGTTATGCGTTTGTTATCCTCAACCCCGCACCCGGTTCTTCCAGCCCCTGCAAAATCTACCCGAATAAGTCGCTCGTCAACGGACTCCCTGAGACGTATAAGCAGGGGGAATACTTTTATATTGCCCGTTTCAAGCATATGGAAGGTGTTTTTACTCCAATATCCGGTAAAAGCAGATACGGTTCGGTTTCCATTCTAATTTATGCAAAGGATGGAACGCTCAGATTAAAAAAAGAACTGTCACTATAAACAAACAGAATCATAAATTTGCCCAACAATCTGGCAGAAGCATTGAGATATATTATTAATGACACCAGCACGTTTTCTTACAAAATTCAAATCAACATTTATCATTTTCTTTATTCTCTCCCTCGTGGCCCTGGTATGTTTGCCGGCAATCTGCCACGGCAGAAATACAGTAGATACTTTTTTTCATAATACAGACTACGAATTGAACATTTACAGGATAAACGGCAAGATTTCCGGTAAAACAATACTTATAATAGGTGGCATACAGGGAGACGAACCCGGCGGATTTTTGTCAGCGGACCTCTACGCGGATATGGAACTTGTGCGGGGAAACCTCATCGTTGTTCCGCGCGCGAATTATTACTCCATAATCCTCAACCGGCGGCAGGTCAATGAAGATATGAATCGCAAGTTTTCCGGGTCTTCACGGAAAAATTACGAGGCACAGGTCGTTTCCATATTGAAGCAACTGATATCGGAAAGTGATTGTTTCTTGAATCTTCATGACGGATCAGGATTCTACAGGGACACCTGGCAGAATGAAATGAAGAATCCCAAGAGGTATGGTCAGTCGATAATCGTGGACTGTGAAGATTACAGGGACCCGAACACGGGGAACATAATCAGTCTCGGCAAGCTGGCAAGGAATGCCATTTCAAAAATCAACGAGCACATCGACAATCCCGACCACCTTTTTCACATTAACAATCATCGTACCAGGGCCAGCGATTCTCTGCACCCGGAACAGAGAAAATCGGCAACGTATTATGCCCTATATGAGTGCGGCATACCGGCATTCGGCATTGAATCGAGTAAATCTCTTCCATTGGAAACGAGGATATACCATCACAATCTCGCAATCAACGCCTTCATGGAAATGTTCAACATTATACCGGAGGTACCGGGCATCGGCCTGAGTACGCCTCAGATGAAATATGCTGTGGTGAAGATTAATGACAGTTCACCCGTTGTTGTGGCCAACGGTGAGACACTGCATATCTATCCGAATGATACTATAAAAATCATCCATATAGAGGGGAATTATGCACGCGGATTCAGCGCCGACATAGAGGGATATGGATCGGTGAATGATGTGAATAAGCCATTTTCTCTGACCGGACCCACGCACGTTTTGATCAGAAAAGACCACATTCTCTGCGGCGCATTCAATATCTCATTCAGTGAGAAACCTCCTTCCGGTCATTCGGTAACTGTCAATCCCGGCGTTGTCTTTTTCAAGATCAAAATCAATGGGAAAGAAGGATATTATCCGAACGGTTCCCACGTGGATATAGTAAAGGGCGATCTCCTTGAACTGGTGGACGCGGAGACCAGCCCCGGTTCTCTTGCCGGGGTGACATGCAACTTCAAGGGCTTTGTGGGGAATAGTCGCGTCAATACCGGTGAAGACAGGGGATATATAATCAACACGGCAACAGACCTGTGGGAAAGATATTCTCTTTATAAAAAGGGAAGGGTCTACCAGGTAATTGTCTCCAGAGACAAAGATATAATAGGACGTCTGTTCTTCGATATAAAGCCCCCTCTCTTCGAGTATATGCTGTTGTCTTTCAACGGAACCGACAAGAAATGGGTTTCCGATGGCGAAGTAATAAAACTGAAGCTGAGTGACTCGATGAAGATTATGGATATAAAGAACAATGTGGCTCCCGGCGGACTAACGATAGTTATCAGGGGAGAGAGCGAGTCTATTCCGATAAAAATGGGCGAACGTGTTGCCGGCACAAGGATTGCGACGCTTCTCGGGAGAAACCATGACGGATGCAATATCCGAGTCAGCCGTGGTAAAATCTCCCTTGCTTTGATGCCTGTTAATATTGTAG
>CAZRUU010000179.1:0-3232 GCA_964603235.1 uncultured Syntrophaceae bacterium
TGGGCTTCTGTGTTGGTGTCCGGAAGTTTCCAGCGGGTGATTGGCAACATGTTTTATTTATCTCGATTCAAGTAGAGCCGGAATATAGCCAATGACACAGTACCATGTCAAGGAGGGATTTATGATTCTGTTGATTTATGAGAATTCTCGCCCAATTTCTGCGTTATGCTCAAACAATAATCCTCAGAATATCAACTAGATGCACCCCAAGGGTATTTTCTGCGGGGTACCGCGGTTATTTTTTTAACACGCCTTGATCTTGAACAGAAATTCTCATAAATCAACAGAATCATTTATTTCCTTGATGTTTTAAAAGCCGGATGTTACGACACAATATATGAGAGAAGGGGGTGTAATAAAGAGAAAGCTGAGATTGAACCGCAGGGATATTGCATATGTCAAATATATTCTGGAAGGGTACGAAGGTCTTGCGACTATTACAACAGTAGACAAAGACAACTCGGTGGTACAGCTTTCCATATTACCCGATTTCGTTTACGATGTTGACGGAATACTCGAGGCGTTGAAAGAAGAAATAGATATCTGCGAGATTGCTGGAGGAGAAAGATAATGAAAAGATTATCCATGTGCTTTCTGATCATGTTGTTTGTTCCTTTTATACTGGGTATGGGTTCTATGACAGGTGATGATTCTCCGGACAGTATACCTGTAACTGAAAAGAAGTTCAGTGCCACCTTTGTTGATCAGATGGATATCGTTACCAGGTGTACAGAAGTGAGCATAGAGGGAAAGACCTTTATCGAGGGAGTGAAGGGGAAGGGTACATACACAATTCCCTTTGAAAAAATTAAAAGCGTCCGGGTCTTTTTGAAAGATGGAAAGCTTAAAGGTTTAATACTCCTGAGAAATAATAGCAAAGACGAACTGATTCTCAACAAAGATACCAAGGTGTATGGCAGAACAGATTATGGAACATTCCAGATAGGTATTGCGAAACTCAAAAAGATGGTAATAGGTGAATAGCTCTAAGATAAAAGAGTTGGCAGTATTCGCCCGGCAGTTGCCAGGCGAATAGATTATTTATTGTCAGACAGCCTTTTTAACAGCTCCGGAACGCAGGCACCGGGTACAGACCTTCATTCTCTTTACTGCTCCGGTCTTTGGATTCACAACGCGCAGTTTCTGAAGATTGGGATACCAGACCTTCTTTGTTTTGTTATGCGCGTGACTTACACTGTTTCCTACCGCAGGTCCTTTGCCACAGACCTCACAAAATCGAGACATAATAAACTCCTTTCAAAAAAATCAGGTTGTTTCCTAAACTATATCGAGGATTTTTGCAAGTATTTTTTGATAATATTTCAGGTAACTGCCCTTAAACCTGAGATTATAGACAGGTGATACTAATTTTTCATCAATGTTGGCTGTCCCGTTGCTTCGAGGATATAATCTGAGAACACCATAAATTACAAAAGCATACAATTGTTTGTAGTGGCATCAATAAAATTAAGCGGCATTATAGTCTCATCGAAGCCACAAGATGGCGCGTAGTGTTGAACCAGGTTACGTATTTTGTCTAATGTCAAGAGCTGAACCCATTTCTTCACTCTTCTTTATTGAATTATTCTATTTTCCTTTTGACTTTAGAAGGTTGTATGTGGCAAATTGGCTGCGTGTCTGTTTTTGGAGGGGAATTACAATGTCCTTGACCGTAAAAAGATTGTCAAAGAAGTTTTATCCGGACCCCACGCGCGTCATCGCCAACTTCTATCTGCCCGGTTCCGGCGATGGGAAGAGGGCAAAAATTATCATAAACCGGATATTGGCCTTCTCCGACCAAGAGGTTAATACAGCGCTCAACGAAGTCCTGGTGGATTTTTCAAGCCGGCACCGCAACATCACAAAAATATTTGAGAAGAATTTTTATACCGTAAAAGACATCCTGGCATCAGATCCCGGCATATTTCCAAAGCCCCTGTCACTCAAAAGGAAGCTGCTGATCGGGTCCTACTTTACCTTGGAATACGCCATCGAGGCCGCCTCCTTCTTTAATCCCTCAATCATAGAAGACCCCAACCAGGGAACCCGCAACGAGGGGGAAAAACGCATTATCGTCAGTTTTCGTGCGGTCGGGGAGGGGCATATCTCATCCATTGTTTTCAGGAGTGGTATCCTTACCCGGGACAACGAGTTGATCTTCAAACCGGCCGGACGATTTGTTGATCTGCCTGAGGCCCTGAAGCTCCACGTGTATAGCAAAAGGCAATTTCTGGAAAAACTGCAGGAGATGCATGTCCAGAAGGATATTATCGGCGCTGTTATGGACAGGCTGGGAGATACGTTCCTCTATCGCGACCTGCAAAAAAGCATCGCCCAGGTCACCAGGGATATTCCCCTCACCTACACCAAAAAGAAGGTAATCGACTCCATAAACTGGCTCGCCAGTTCGCATTATGAAATCACCTTTTCTCTGGATACCGACATATCGGAACGCGTTATCTTCCCGGTCTCCGCCCATGAAAGCAACGGTATTGAAGACGCGCGGTTCGTAAAATTTATCGACGATAATGGCAGCGTTACTTATTTCGCGACATACACGGCATACGACGGATATACCATCTTGCCTAAATCGATAGAGACGAAAGACTTCTATCATTTCAAGATAAGGCCGATCCATGGGGAGCATGTCCAGAACAAGAATCTGGCCCTCTTTCCGAGAAAGATCAGAGGGCGATACGCCATGATCTCCCGCTACGACGGAGTCAATAATTACCTGATGTTCTCCGATGACATCCATGTCTGGCACGATGCGCTGAAGATACAGGAGCCTCAGTATCCCTGGGAATTTATTCAGCTGGGCAATTGCGGCTCGCCTATTGAAACGGAGAAGGGGTGGCTGATGATCACCCATGGGGTGGGCCCGATGAGGAGGTACAGTCTGGGGGCAGTCCTGCTCGACCTGGAGGACCCTTCTCGCATCATCGGCCAGCTGAAGGAACCGCTGCTGGTGGCCAATGAAGAAGAGAGGGAAGGCTATGTGCCGAACGTCGTCTATTCCTGTGGTTCTCTCATTCGTAACGGCGACCTGATTATACCGTACGGGATGTCCGATTATGCCTCGGGCTTCGCCACGGTGCCGATGGATGAGCTCCTGGACAAGTTGTTGAATGATTGAGGCTGTCGGTGACTATGTCGAAAACTATAGGCTTTAACAACGGGCCGAAAACTAGGCGTAAACCTGATAATTCTATTTTGCAAAAGTATCTCGGTT
>CAZRUU010000180.1:0-3211 GCA_964603235.1 uncultured Syntrophaceae bacterium
GAAAGAATAAAGGGAATGAAAATGTATAACTCCTGTATAATCGTATAATTCCATATTGAACTCTTTGAAGAAATGACATCTGTTTTATGGTAGTTTCCCAGTCTCTAGCGGACAGCCCTGACAAGTTGGAGCTTCCTTCCTGCAAAAACACTTTCCCGTGTTCACAAGCAAAGCATGGTACTGATTGTAGAGTGCTGGGTCCTGTGGAAGGTTATCCATGAAAAGCGCCTGTATTTCTTTATAGCTCCAATCCCGGGCAACAATATCATGTCTCTCCAGTATTCTCCGGGTGTAGGCATCAACGACAAAGACCGGTTTGCCACCACCATAAAGCAGGATGCAGTCCGCCGTTTCTTCTCCAATCCCGATAATATCCAGTAATTTTGTCCGGAGTGCCCACAACGGTTCCTTAAACATCTCTTCCATATCTCCGGCATAGTCTTCCTGGAGGAAGCGGAGAAATGCCTTCAGCCTTTTTGCTTTTATGTTGTAATATCCTGAAGATCTTATAAGACCGGCAATGATACTCTCCTCTGCCGCATAAAGCCTGAGTGGGTCGAGGAGATCGGCTTCCCTTAATTTCGCTATGGCGATTTCGACATTTTTCCAGTTTGTATTCTGGGTCAGGATTGCCCCGACGGCAATCTCAAAAGGAGTTTCTCCGGGCCACCAGTGAAGCTCGCCGAAATATTCATTAAGACTTTCATAAATTTTGCACAGTTTTTCATGCAATCGCATGACTGAAACCCCCTAAAGCTTTTAATCAAAAGTCTGAGATGGAAGAATCGTGACCAGAATCTAAGTCTCGCAAAGCCCTGCCAGAAAAAAGATTTTAAAAAACACAAAAAAAGGGGGCCTTCCAGCAATTGGTCTTTTAACGCTAATTGCAGGTAGCCCCCTCATTTTTCTGTTACTTTCGAATTACGGCAAAAAACTTTGATTTTCCTCTCTGTATGAGCACAAGAACAGTATCCTCGGAAACAGCCTTTTCCATTACATGCTGATAATCCTTCAACGAAGAGACTTCCGACCTATTAATCTGCCGCACAATATCTCCCGTCTGTACGCCTGCCTCATCCGCTGGACCACCACTTGTTACCTGTGCTATAATGACTCCGGATATATTTGGAAGCCCGAGATGCTCCGCGATTTCAGGTGTTATTCCCTGAACGGTCATTCCGAAATACTTTCCGCTTTCTTCGGGTTCCACCCCGACCAACTGTTTACTATCCGGCCGTTCTGTTACTTTAACCGCAAAGGTCTTCTGCTTGCCGTCCCGCAATATCTTAATCGTTACCTTCTCGCCCACGACAACACCTGCTACTATTTTTATAAGTTCATGCGTATTTTTGACAATCTTTCCATCAATCTCAATGATAACGTCCCCTGTCTTTATGCCCGCCTTTTCAGCAGGATCTCCTTTAAAGACGTCCGAGACAAGAGCTCCTTCCTCTGTCTCCAGCTTAAGGTTTTTGGCAATGTCTTTCGTTATGCCTTGTACGGAAACACCAAGCCAACCACGTACGACTTTCCCCTTTGTTCTAAGGTTTGGCAGGATATCCTTTGCCATGTCTATGGGTATGGCAAAACCTATCCCCTGTCCCTGGGCAACGATAGCTGTGTTTATTCCAACAACCTCCCCATCCAAGTTGAAAAGAGGACCTCCGCTATTTCCGGGATTTATGGAAGCATCCGTCTGTATAAAATCATCGTAAGGTCCGGCGCCTATAACTCTCCCCTTGGCACTCACGATTCCCGCCGTTACTGTCTGAGAAAGACCGAATGGATTTCCTATTGCTATAACCCAGTCTCCAACACGCAGCTTTGACGAATCGCCAAGCCTGACAACAGGCAGACCGTTGTCAGGTTCGATTTTCAGCAGGGCTATGTCCGTATTTTTGTCCCTGCCCTTTACCGTGGCATCGTATTCCTTTCCGCTCGACAATTTGACTACAATCTTATCGGCTTTTTCAACAACATGATTATTTGTAAAGATATATCCGTCCTCGCTGATTATAAAACCGGACCCAAGGCTTCTCTGCTTAAACTGTCTCTCCGGCGTATCGCCGAAAAACTTTTTGAAAAAGTCGTCTCCACCGAAAAATTTATTAAACCGCGGATCATCTAAAGGAGTCCTCAATCCTCCGGAAGTTATTGTCTTTGTCGTACTGATATTTACAACCGCGGGCTTCAGTTTCTCCACCAGATCCGCAAAAGACGAAGGCGCTCCATTTATCGCTTCCACAGTTGAAGCCGCCATAGCATCGCGGGAAGATATCTTTAAAGATATGGCAGAAAAATGTATGGTTCCTATAAAAGAAACTATAAAAATCACTACAAGTAATGACACCAGAACCAATATAAACCTTTTTCTTTTTTTCGTACTCTCAGAATTCATCTAATTCCTCCAATTTTTAAAAAATCCATTCCAAAATGGACTCCTATCGTTCTCTCTCCACGGGATTTGTAAGCTCACCAATATTCTCAATGGAAACCGTAACAATATCGCCGTCTTTAAGGAATACCGGCGGAATCCTTGTAAAGCCTACACCCTCCGGTGTTCCCGTCAGTATTACAGTTCCGGGCAAAAGAGTCATAGAACAGCTAAGATTGCTGACTATCGCGGCGATGTCAAAAAGCATGTCTGATGTATTGGAATCCTGCATGACCTCCCCGTTGAGTATCGAACGCACCCTCAGACGGTTCGCATTTGCCACTTCATCCTTTGTCACCAGATATGGCCCTATCGGGCAAAAGGTGTCAAAGCTTTTCCCCCTTGCCCACTGTTTTTTCTGTTTGTGAAGCTGCCAGTCACGAGCGCTTATATCATTGGCACAGGTATATCCCAATACATATTTTTCGGCATCGTCACGGGGAACGTTCTTTGCTTTTTTACCAATTATTACAGCAAGTTCTGCCTCGTAATCCACCTCGCCGGGTCCCGCGGAGGGAAGTACTATCGGTGCGCCGGGACCAGCTAAACTGTTTGTGCCCTTAAGGAACATTACCGGCATTTCAGGATATTCCATACCTGTTTCCTTGGCATGCCTTCCATAGTTCAGGCCAAGGGCGATTATGTTCGGCGGAGAAATGGGCGGTAAAAGTTTTTCTATACGCTCCGCCCTTGCTGATATTGAAATATCTCCAAAAATATCACCGTCAATAACCTTTGCCTCATCCGGCATCTTGGGATCAAACACTCCATACAGTT
>CAZRUU010000181.1:0-3202 GCA_964603235.1 uncultured Syntrophaceae bacterium
GCTCTCCGGCAAAAAACTCGTTCACCTCTCTGTATGTCGGGGAGTCTTCTCTCCCATCACACAGGACGATCTTCATGGTACCCTTTACCACGGCCATGTTATCGTACTGTTTCTTGTGGTAGTGCCACCCCTTTACCACGCCCGGATAGGCGGTTGTCATGTAAATCTGGCCGAATCCCTCAAACATTTCATCATCACGGCGGAGTATTTCCATTAACCTTCCGCGTTCATCTGGTATAACTTTTAATTTTTTGATTTTTACCCCTTCAATCATAAAGCCATCCTCCCCTACCTGTCTAGTTTATCTGGTTTTTTTTGACTCCTGTTTTCTACACCTTGTTGGCCCCGGTCTTTGCGACCATATTTCCCGCATATTGGAGGGATTCAAAGGTCCCTGCATCCGTCCACCAGCCGTCCAGGATATCGTGGGTGATGGTTCCCCTGTCTATGTAATAGTTGTTCACATCGGTTATCTCCAGCTCGCCCCTTCCCGAGGGCTTCAGGGTTTTTATGAAATCGAAGACAGTGTTGTCGTACATATAAATTCCGATAACCGCGTATGAAGACGCCGGATTTGAGGGTTTCTCTTCGATGCTGACTATCCTGCCATCCTCGAATGTCGGAACACCAAACCGTTGCGGGTCGTGAACCTCCTTGAGCAGGACTTTGGCACCTTCCTTCTGTTCTTTAAAGGCCTTGACTGCTCCCTTAATGTTTTTTTCAATGATATTGTCTCCGAGCATTACAACTATTTTATCATTATCGGCAAAGAATTCTGCCAGGCTCAGTGCGGCTGCTATACCCCCTTCTCCCTCCTGATAGCTGTAATTCACGTGTTTGAGTCCAAAAGCCTTTCCGTTCCCCAGCAGCTTCAGGAAATCACCAGCATTGTTTCCTCCAGTTACGATGAGTATCTCATCTATCCCGGCGTTCACCAAGGTGGTGATTGGGTAATAGATCATTGGCTTGTCATAGATAGGAAGCAGATGCTTATTGGTAACCTTTGTAAGTGGGTGCATCCTGGTGCCGAGCCCCCCCGCGAGAACAATTCCCTTCATGTATATCCCCTCTTTTCAGTATGCATCCCGACAAGTCGGGATTGGTTTTTTTATAAAAAGTTGAGTTTTCATTTTGAAAGGGCCCCTATCTGTTTATCCGATATGTAGTGTGAAGTCTCTGTGCTCAACAGAGGGGGCACGCTACAGAGCCCTGTCAAAAACATATTTTCCACGCCCTCATAGCACATTCAGGGTAGTCGTGACAACCGGATAATATGGATAAGGGCAGCCTCGATTCACCATTACTTTTCTTTACATGACACATTCCGTATAGTATACAATTTGTGCTATGAACATTTTATTCCGGGTGTAAGATCATGACAGACGAACATTATATGAAAATGGCCCTTAAGCTTGCGCGAAGGGGAGATGGATGGACAAGTCCCAATCCCATGGTGGGCGCTGTTATTGTCAAAGAGGAGCAGGTGATAGGTCGTGGATATCACAGGAGATACGGAGAGGCGCATGCGGAAGTAAACGCGATCAATGACGTATCCGGATCCGTCGAAGGGGCCACGTTTTATGTTACACTGGAACCATGTTCCCACCATGGAAAAACGCCTCCCTGTATTGACAGAATCATCGAAGCAAAGGCGTCAAGGGTAGTCATGGGAAGTGTTGATCCCAACCCACTTGTCTCCGGGAGGGGAATCTCTATACTGAATGACCATGGTATAGAGACAAATGTGGGGGTTCTGGGGGAACGGTGTGAGAATCTGAATGAAAAATTTTTCAAATTCATGAAAACCGGAATGCCCTTTGTCACGCTTAAATACGCCCAGACCCTTGACGGTAGAATAGCTTCATCAACGGGCCATTCCCAGTGGATAAGCTCGGAACCTTCCCTCAGATTTGCGCACAGGTTAAGAAGCTTGCATGATGCGATCCTGGTCGGGATAGGAACAGTTGCCGCGGATGACCCCGACCTTCGGGTTCGTTTGGTCAGGGGGAGAAGTCCCCTGAGGGTTGTTGCCGATTCCACACTGAGAATACCGCTAGGCGCGCGTGTCTTCGACAATCAGAATCTTGCAAAGACACTGATTGCCACTGGACCCCTTCGCGGAAGAGAAATGCCTCCCATGCTGGAAGAAAGAGGTATTGAAACACTGATTATCGACGAGAAGGGTAAAGGTGCCCTGGATCTGAAGAAGCTGCTGGCTGAGCTTGGCAAGAGACAGATATCATCAGTTCTCGTAGAAGGGGGTGCGGGCATTATTACCTCCTTTGTGAAAGAGGGTCTTTTTGACAGGATAATTGTCATAACCGCGCCAAAGATACTGGGCAGGGGAATAGAAGCGGTGGGCGATCTGGAGATACCGCGGATTGACGATTCCATCGCGCTGAAGTTTGAAAGTATCTGCCGGAAAGGTGAAGATATCGTAGCATATCTGAAGAAAAAGGATTGATATGTCCTGGTACGCAGTTTACACAAAGAGTCGCTTCGAAGATAAGGTATATGCAGGGCTTGTTCAGAGATCCGTGGAAACCTTTCTTCCAAAGATAGAGGTATGGAGCCGGAGAAAAGACAGAAGAAAGAAGATAATGATTCCGATGTTTTCCGGATATCTTTTTGTGGATCTTCCGGAATATACAAACGAGAGGAAACTTAGCGTTCTTTCTACTCCTGGTGTGGTAAGAATGCTGGACAAGCCGGACAGCTATGAGCCGTTGAGGGTTCCTGATTCGCAGATAAACGCGATCAAACGGCTGCTGGCTTCAGATGTGGAGATACAGCCTTATATATATCCGAAGGAGGGGGAGAGCGCGAAGATAACGGATGGTCCCTTCAAGGATATAGAGGGGATTGTCATGCAGGCCGATTACCGCAAGCAGCTCTTCGTAGTATCCATAGACATACTCCAGCGCTCTGTAGCCATCAAGCTGGAGGGTTTTCAGATAGAGAAGATCTAAAGGCGTCCAGGGCCTCGTTTTCCAGTAGATATTCACGTCCTTTATATTTTGTGGCAGCCCCATCTCTTCCAGCACATTCTTCATTATGTTCACGTATTTTTTTTCCTTTAACGCGAAGGCAAGTACGGGGATCTTGTGGTCGAGGAAGGCCGCGCTTACCTTGAAGTTGTTATTGTCGATCAATATGCCGTCAAATTCGCCGGTGTCACCCGGCTCGGGCCTGAAACCGCAGC
>CAZRUU010000182.1:0-3037 GCA_964603235.1 uncultured Syntrophaceae bacterium
TTTCACAGGCCCGATAAGTCAATTCAATTTCCCGGAAAGGCACATCTTTTTCCAGCATTATCGACATTCGCATGTCTAATTTTACATTGACACGTAAGTAGCTATTTCCTATACTCACAAACGATGTCTTGTGAATCGCTTGTTAATATATAAAACCATGTGAAATTTAGAGTATTAGATAAAAATACTCCATACCAGTAATCAGTTAATAGCCTTATTATGTAGGTGCTCTCAGCTTTTAAGCCTAGCAATATCTAAGACAATAGACATACTTTTTCCTGAGGAGGAAGATTATGCAGGGTTTCAGCGAACTTTTTCAAAAGATTATGGACCTGCTGGAGACGGTAAAAAGCGGTAATAACACCTGGCAATTTTTTGTATCGGTTGCGATACTGATCTTCGGGTTTCTCCTGCTGGAACTCCTCTGGCGCCACTTGAACAAACGGATTCAAGTGAGGATGAAGCGGAAAGAGGGCAAAAGGTGGTTGCCTTATCTCTCAGGTTTTCTTCCCGCACTTCGTCTTGCCGCCGCCACCCTGCTCCTCAGGGCTACTGAGCTTCCCCTCATTATACCCAAAAGATTGCTTGTTCTTCTGCACGGTCTGGAGTCGTTTCTCTTTGCTATCGCCTCGGTTCTTTTAATCTTTCATCTAGTTAGATTTCTTGATCTTCTCCCGAAGTCCTTAAAGAATAAAAAATCGAAACCGATCTTAAAACGTTTTAGAAGTATCATAAGAATAGTTGCGATTTTTGTCTCTGCGATCATCTTCGCGTATACACAAAAAGACCTTTTCCCGTGGTTGTTGGAATCTTCCTGGTGGCTCTATATGCTCCTTTCCCTGGTGTATGTGATTATTTATATCGGGGGAAGCTTTCTAACCACCTTTCTGGGCACTTTGACGATTGCCCTCAGGGACCGTGAAGAGAAGGTACGATTGCGACTCCTCCTCAAGGCAGCCCTCTGGCCCATCAGGCTGCTTTTACTGGTCATCGCCATCTACGCCACTCAGGAGATTCTAAAACTTCCGGCGACAACCGATCAGTTTATAGGGATAGCCACCAATGTTGTCGGCACGCTGGTGATTGTGATCTTCCTCTATCAGATGCTGAGTGTAGTAGAATACGAACTAACAAAATTTGTCGGGAGAGATGACAATGAGTTTGATATGAACTTTGTCCAGATGGTTCGTATTGTCTCCAAGGTTCTGATAGTTCTGTTCGGTTCTATCTACCTCCTCAAAGCGGCGACAGGCAAGCCGATGACGACCCTCTTGGCCGGTCTCGGTATCGGCGGTCTGGCGGTTGCGCTGGCAGCCCAGGATACCTTGAAGAACCTGTTTGGAAGCTTTATGATCATGGTGGATAAGCCCTTTAAGGTCGGTGACAGGGTCGTCGCTGAGAGTGTTGATGGGTACGTGGAAGAGATAGGTTTTCGAAGCACCCGACTGCGCACCCTCACCGGGCACCTGGTTTCCGTTCCCAATGAAAAGATGGCAAGTGTCAGTATCGAAAACATCGGCAGACGCCCCAGTATCCGACGCTATACGAACATTACAATTACGTACGATACGCCGGTGGAAAAGGTTGAACGCGCCGTATCGCTCATCAGGGAGATTCTGAAGGATCATAGAGGAATGCATCCCGATTATCCTCCACGGGTTCATTTCGACGAATTCAATGACACTTCTCTGAACATAGCAATGTTCTACTGGTTCCATCCACCGGATTACTGGGAGGCCATAAAGTTCGACGAAGAGGTCAATCTGAGGATAATGCGCGCTTTCGAGGCGGAGGGGATAGAATTTGCCTTCCCGACGACAACGACCTATTTAGCCCAGGACGATAGGAGACCATTGACTATATCTCTTTCAAAAGATCTGAATCAGGACAACGAGAAGTAAGAGCTCATCTTTTGATTAAAAGGCCAACCGTCTTAAAAACAGGAGGTAACCAGTCATACCGAGGTTCTTTAAAAAAATGTCTCGTAAAGCAGGACTTCCGCCCGGAACACTCGTTCATGTGGGTGAAATCAAAACCTAAGAAATGAAAATTACCATCAGGGATTACGTTTCAGGAAAATGAGGTAAAGACAATAGAGGAATGCTTTCCCTTCAAAGAAACTCCCACCGTAACGTGGATCAATAGCGACGGCCTCAATAAGGTTGATATCATCAAAAAGATCGGGGGATGGCATTTCGGCATCCATCCCCTGATTCAGGAGGACATCCTGCATACGGGGCAGCGCCCGAGAATGGAGTATTTTGACTCCTATATCCTTGTCATTCTGAAAATGCTTCGTTACTACAATGAAGCGAAGACGGTAAGGACCAAACAGATCAGTATCATACTGGGGCCAACCTTTGTCCTTTCATTCCAGGAAATGAAAGGGGGGATGTACTCAATCTCCTGCGTGATAGTATACAGACCGGAAAGGGCCGGATCAGGCGGATAAAGTCGGATTATCTAGCCTATTCGCTCCTTGAGTCTATAGTTGATCATTATTTCATCCTTCTGGAACAGTGTGGAGAGAGGATAGAGAGCGTTAGAAGAGGAGTTGGCACAGAACATACAAACACAGACCCTCCAGGAAATCCACAAATAGATAAAAATGGGCCTACACCGGATAGGTTACGTGCTCTTAAAGATCTATAAAAAAAGTATTCGACATTCGCTAATTGCCCTTCGGGGGGTGTTCGTGTTATACAATTAGCTAATATGACGCCTGTTATTGAGGGCTAAAACTTTTTTGGGGGATATCATGGGTGGAATGATTAAAAGGAAAGAGACAAGGCATGTCTATGTCGGGCCGGTCAAAATAGGCGGCAATGCCCCCATTGCCGTACAGTCAATGACCTGCACCGACACGAGAGATATAGAAGCAACCGTCGGGCAAATCAAAAGACTTGAGGATGCGGGCTGTGAGATCGTCAGGGTAGCTGTTCCCGACATGGAAGCGGCGCGGGCGATTGCGGAAATCAAGCGGAAAATAACGATTCCCCTGATTGCGGACATACATTTTGACCACCGGCTTGCTGTG
>CAZRUU010000183.1:0-3022 GCA_964603235.1 uncultured Syntrophaceae bacterium
GAGAAATCATACGAAGGATTGAAACTTCCGGTGACTGGTATACTCAGTGGTACGCATACAGGGCGTTGAGGGCGTCAGGATGGAAACAGCTAGAATCAAAATAAAGACAGTGCTTGTCTCTCTCGTGGTGGTTGTCGCAATCGAGTTGGCAGTGGTGCTTACGGTTTCCGGTGGGGCTGACAATCTGTTGCTCATCCTGTGTGTTGCCCGCCTCCTTGAGGTAATCTTTATTGTGGGTACAGTTTTGATCCTGGAGGGGGACATCTCCTCCATAGGTCTTTTCCCCTACCGGGTGACTTCGGGGCTAAAGAGGGGTTTTATCTGGTCGGCCGGGTTCGGTATAATTGTGCTTCTTGTGTCCGCGGCGTTGTTTGCCTTCGGTATCAACCCCATCGAGCTGTTACACGCCCGCCTTCCTGCAGGACAGGTTGAAATTGCTCTCTTTTTCCTTGTCGGGGGGATTGTGTCGCCAGTGGCGGAAGAGGTGTTGTTCAGGGGAGTACTCTACGGGTTCTTCAGGCGATGGGGGGTATTCGCTGCCGTAACTCTGAGTACGCTGGCATTTGTCCTGGTCCATCCCACAGGTTCCGGGGTTCCGCTGCCCCAGATAACAGGCGGAGTCCTCTTCGCGATGGCCTATGAGAAAGAGGGAAACCTGCTGGTTCCAATAACCATCCATACCTTGGGTAATATAGCCATTTTCAGCCTTTCACTAATGCCTTAAACGGGTCCTGGTATCTATTGCCTCCGTGTCTCTGACTTTATCTGTCAGACATTTGATCCTGAAAATCAACGTAGGCATCATAGGTTTTGACATAGCTCAGAAAGGGTTCAAAGACCAGTGTGAGGCGCCGGTCTTTCTCGGCAAGGTGTATGGTGGCTGGTTGCGTGTAATTCTTTCGGGAAAACCTGACTGTCGTATCACCGTCTGTGATCTTTTTTTCCTCGGAGAAATAAATATCCAGAATTTTCACTTCCCCCGGGAGTTTGAAGGCGAGGTTTTTCATGTTGTTTCTTGCTTCCGGAGTCATATCCGCACTGTATGTCCAGATAAGGTTGTTGTCCAGGTCCAGATGAAGGACATGATCAACCTGGTTGCGAACCGCATCGCTTCTCAGTTCGCGCGCCTTGCTGGTCAGGTGGTTTGCGACCGTCTCCAGATCACCGCCGAGCATTGTATCCCGTACCCTCGGGACGGCGATGAGAAGCATCAGCCCGATAAGAAATACAACCACACTAAGCTCAATCAGGGTAAACCCCTTTTCAGCCGATTGGGTCTCCGGCGATATCTTCTTCGGGTTATTCAACATCCCAGGTTGTTATATCGTTGTTTTTCCCTTCACCCCCAGCCTCTCCATCCGCGCCATAAGATATGATGTCGTAATCTCCATACGTTCCGGGGCACAGGTAGATATATTCATTGTTCCAGGGGTCTTTCGGGATCTTGCCCTTTTCCAGATATCCACCCTCTCTCCAGTTCCTGGGGAGATTTCCCACTTCCGGAGGCTCGACCAGCGCTTGAAGGCCCTGTTCGGTAGAGGGGTAACTTCCGTTGTCCAGTTTATATAACTTCAGTGTTGTTTCCAGGCTCTCGATCTGTATCATGGCTTTTGCCTGTCTTGCCTCTTCAGGTCGGCTCATTATTCTCGGAACAATAAGCCCCGCAAGGATACCGAGGATGACAATTACCACCATCAGCTCGATCAGTGTAAAACCCTTGTTATTGAAATTCTTTTTCATGTTTATCCCCTGTTTCTTTTAAAAATCAGAATTTATAATTAATCTTCTATCTTATCAACTGATTCATCTCAAAAATCGGCAGCAGTATCGAGATGACAATAAAACCGACCAGCAGGCCCATAACCAGAATCATAACAGGTTCCAGCATGGATGTCAGCATTGTTAGATCCGATTCCACCTCATTTTCAAGGCTGTCGGCAATTTTATAGAGCATTTTCTCCAGTATACCACTGTGTTCACCTGCGGATATCATCTGGATGACTATGGGGGGGAAGAGTTTGCTCCTCAAAAGTGTTGCCGACAGGCTTTGACCCTCCTCAACATCTCTTGCCGCTTCGGCAATAGCGTCCTCGATCAACCTGTTATTAACGACATTTTTGACTATGGAAAGAGCTGTGAGCATCGGGACACCGTTTTGCAGGAGTGTGCCCAGGGTCCGGCTGAAACGCGCGACGGCCATTTTATGAATCAGCGGTCCGAAAAGTGGTATTTTAATCTTAATCCGGTCTCGTAGATATTGTCCCCTGATCGTTTTCGTAAACGCGTATTTCAGCCCGGCAGAGGTTACGAAAATGATCAGGACAATCGCGATCCAGAAGGATTTCAAAAAACCGCTTACTGAGATAAGGAATACGGTTATTCCGGGGAGTGTCTGGTGCATCTCGCTGAATATGCCGGTAATCTTTGGCACTATAAAGGTTGTCAGGAAGAAAAGAACGATGCTGCCTATAAGAAACATGAACAGGGGGTAGGCAAGGGCGGCCTTTATTTTCCCCTGGAGCGCCTGCTGGCTTTCATTGAAATCGGCCAGTCTTTCCAGTACGATATCGAGTGCCCCCGATGCCTCACCCGCTCTTACCATGTTGATGTAGAATTGAGAAAAGATCTTTGGGTAGTGTGAGAGACTCAGGGCAAGGCTGCTGCCTTCATTTATCTCTTCTTTGATCTGCGCCAGAGTTTTCTTCAATTGGGGGTTGTTTGTCTGGGAGATAAGTGCTTCCAGTGCGGCGATCAGAGGAAGACCCGCGCCCAGAAGGGTGGAAAGCTGTCTTGTCATAATGGATACTTCACGCAGACCAACCCTCTTAAAAAGAAAGGTGCCGACCGACCTGCTGCCCGGTATTCTGGTTTTTTCTTCCGCTGATGTTTCTCTCAGGTCAAAGGGGAAAAGACTGGTTTCTCTCAGTCTCTGCCGTGCGGCTGACAGGCTCTCTGCATTGATGATACCCTTAAGATTTTTCCCTCTGATGTCAAGGGCTTTGTATTCATAAACAGGCATGGT
>CAZRUU010000184.1:0-3021 GCA_964603235.1 uncultured Syntrophaceae bacterium
GTTCAATCTCTTCCATGTCAACCTTGTCGCTCAGCTTCACAGTCTGAAATCTCAGAACATTGTCATCAATCTTAAAATTTCTCTCTATCTCGATGACAACTTTGTGCAGTGCAACAAAATCAATCCGCACATAAACACCATCTTGCATTTTCTCAATACGGTAAGCAAGTCTCCGTTTACCCCAGTTCTCAACCTTGATTGTCTTGCCATCCAGGCTCGCAATAATCCCGGCATACCGGTCAATCAAGCTGTTCGTTTCGTCTGACTGCAAATCAGATCGCACAATGAATATCGTTTCGTACCTTCTCAACATACATCCTCCTCGCGGCTCTATAGCCCGAATTCCTGATCCGGGCAAGGAGTCCCTTTTTTGTATTCAGTCCCCACTCTTCTGAAAAATCCTTCTCTGAATGGACACCGTTAAGGAAAACGCTTTTTTTATAGTATCCTTCCGTAGAAATCAAGCTATTTCTCGCATTGTCAGAACCTGTCTCATATTTTTTGCATATTTTCAGAAAACCCGGCAAGAACAGTCCTGTCCAAAGCTATATCTGCTTTCAGGAGCCATTTTCCCCTTTGCCTTTCCCCCTGATATATGCTATAAGATTCTGATTGAATTGAGGTTCTCCGCAATCCCGTATAAGAGGGATTAAGGGAATTTTTTATTCGCTCGCTAACCCCAACGTAAACAATGGAGAATGCGCTCGCTGTTCAGTTCATGGGAGATATTCTGTAATGGCAAAGATAACATCGGTAAGAGGATTTCGCGATATACTGCCGGATGAAACACCAAAATGGCAGCGTGTCGAAGAAAAAATACGCGAGATATTCTTCAATTTCGGCATTCAGGAGATAAGAATTCCAGTCCTGGAAAAAACCGAACTTTTCAAGAGGGGCATTGGCGAAGCCACTGACATAGTCGAAAAAGAGATGTACACGTTTCTCGACCGCGGAAATGAGTATCTCACAATGCGCCCGGAGGCAACCGCTTCCGTAATCCGCGCGTACATAGAACATCACATATACGAAAAGGACCCTCTGGCAAAACTCTTTACCATAGGGCCTATGTTCAGACGTGAAAGACCGCAGAAAGGGCGATTCAGACAGTTTCACCAGATAAATGTCGAATTTCTGGGACAGGAAGATCCCCGCATAGATGCGGAACTTATGTCCATGCTGATGTATCTTTTAAGTGAAGTTGGCCTTGATAATCTGAAGCTTGAAATCAATTCTCTGGGATGTGACAAGTGCCGCCCGGCGTTTCGGGAAAAGGTAACAGGTTTCCTGAAAGACAGGGAAGAGAATCTGTGCGAGGATTGCCGCAGAAGGCTCGTTACAAACCCCCTGAGAATATTTGACTGCAAAAATGAATCCTGCCAGGAGATTATATCCGGAGCCCCGGTGATTTTGGATTTTATATGCGCCCAGTGCAGGGAGCATTTTGAAAAGGTGAAGGAATACCTCGGAATCCTCCATATTCCATTTATAATAAATACAAAAATGGTGCGGGGCCTTGATTATTATACCAGGACCGCCTTTGAGATCACCACACAGTCGCTGGGAGCGCAAAACGCTGTTACAGGCGGCGGCAGATACGATGGTCTCGTACATATGCTGGGAGGCCCGGATATATCGGGGGTAGGATTCGCAATAGGGTTCGACAGGCTTATCTCAATGATACCAGGGAGAGATACTGGATATGTGGATCGCCCGAACATTTTCATCGCGGCCCTTGGAGATAAGGCTCAGGGCTTTGCGTTTTCTCTCTGCAATGAGCTCAGGCTTGCCGGCATCAGGGCGGAAATGGACTTCTCAAACAGGAGCCTCAAGAGCCAGATGAAAAGATCGAACAAACTGAGCTGCTCTCATACACTGATAATAGGCGAAAAGGAAATGGAGGATGGATCGGCCCAGCTCAGAAACATGGGGGACGGAACCCAGGAGTCCGTGGACATAAATGACACCGGCAGCATTGTAAAAGGGGTCAGGGGACAGTGATCATAATTCAAAACTAGAAACTCGCAATGCGGAACCCGTAACACGCAACTCGAAACGCAGAAAGGATTTACAACTTGTCTGAATTTATAATCAGAGATAAACGAACACATTATTGCGGCAGCATCGGGGCACAGCACGCCGGCAAGAATGTTGTGCTTATGGGATGGGTTCACAGGAGGAGAGACCTCGGAGGTCTGATCTTTATAGACCTGAGAGACAGAGAGGGCATCGCGCAGATCGTCTTCGACCCGGAGAAGGAATCACAGGCGCATGCGCTGGCACATAACATAAGAAGTGAATTCGTGCTGGCGGTAAAGGGCAGAGTAAATCTCCGGCCCGCCGACATGATTAATCCCTCATTGAAAACCGGAGAGGTTGAGATCATAATCGATGAACTTGAGATACTCAACGAATCCGACACACCACCATTCGTACTCGACACTGATTCCGATGTGTCCGAGAACCTGCTCCTCAAATACCGGTATCTGGATCTCAGGCGAAAGAACTTACAGCAAAACATCATATTGAGAAGCAAAGTTGCTGCCGAAACAAGGATTTATCTTCAGAAAGAAGGCTTCATCGAGGTTGAAACACCCTTTCTGACAAAAAGCACGCCTGAGGGGGCGCGTGACTATCTTGTTCCGAGCAGGGTAAATCCCGGGGCCTTTTACGCTCTTCCCCAATCACCCCAGCTTTTCAAGCAGCTGCTGATGGCCTCCGGTTTTGACAAATACTATCAGATAGTAAAATGTTTCCGTGATGAAGACATGCGGGCGGACCGTCAGCCTGAATTCACCCAGATAGATATGGAGATGTCCTTCATATCGGAGAAAGATATCATCAATACTGTTGAAGGGATGATGGCACGTATCTTCAAGGCATGTCTCGACAGAGATCTGCAGATTCCATTTCCCCAGCTCACTTACAAAGAGGCAATTGACAGATATGGAAGGGACAATCCCGACATGCGTTTTTCCCTTGAGCTTGAAGACCTGACAGATATGGCCGGTGAATCAGCTTTTC
>CAZRUU010000185.1:0-3017 GCA_964603235.1 uncultured Syntrophaceae bacterium
AGAGCCACAGCCAATATCCTCAACCGGGCAGGGGTAGATTTCGGAATACTGGGCGCCAAGGAGAATTGCTGTGGAGAAAGCATCCGCAAGACGGGCGATGAGGACGTATTCAAACTCTTGGCCAAGGAAAACATCAAAACGTTTATCGATAATGGGGTGAAGAAAATCCTTGTTTCTTCCCCCCATTGCTATCATACCTTTAAAAACGAATATCCCGAATTTATGGTGAACTTTGACGTGGTTCACATCACACAGTATTTGTTCGAGCTTATTGATAAGGGAAAGCTTGAGCTCAAAAAGGAGTACGGAAAAAAAATTACCTATCATGACCCATGTTACCTGGGTCGACATAATGGCATATATGACGAGCCCAGAGAGGTCTTAAAGAGGGTTCCTGGTTTAGAGTTGAATGAGATGTCTGAGTCACGGGAAGATAGTCTCTGTTGCGGAGGAGGAGGAGGCAGGATTTGGATGGAAACTCCAAAGGGTGAAAGATTCTCCGACCTCAGATTAGAACAAGCTATCGAGGTAGGGGCTGAGGTGCTGGTTACTGCCTGCCCATATTGCATCACCAATTTTGAGGATAGCAGATTAACCCTGGAGGACAGTGAAGCCACAGAGATTAAGGACATCCCGGAAATTAAGGACATCACGGAAATTATCCAGGAAGTGATTTAGATTAAGTAAGGCTAACCTGGCCGACCCGGACACTGCAGGCACAAAAAAATCTGATAAGGACATAGAGAAGTGGAAAAAGAACCAGTTGAAGGACAGCTTTTTAAAATTCCCACAGACAGCAATTTCGGAGATGTGATGGTTGTCGGTGGAGGGATCAGCGGTGTTCAAGCCTCTCTTGATCTTGCCACTGCCGGTTTTAAGGTTTATCTTGTTGAGAAATCACCGTCTATTGGGGGGCATATGGCCCAGCTTGACAAGACCTTTCCCACCAATGAATGCTCCACGTGAATACTCGCGCCCAAACTGGTCGAGGTCGGCCGGCATCCTAATATAGAGGTTCTGACCTATACTGAAATTGACAGCATAGTAGGGGAAGCGAGAGATTTTAAGGCAACCCTTGTCAAAAAGCCCAGATACATTAGAGAGGAGATATGCACGGGTTGTGGTACCTGTGTAGAATACTGCCCCGTCATGGTACCTGATCCATATAATCAAGACCTGTCTTCGAATAAAGCTATCCATATATACTTCGATCAAGCGATCCCCCTTGTCACGTATGTAGACCCTGAAGCATGTCTTTATCTTAAAGATAAGAAATGCAATATTTGCGTAGGAGTCTGTGAGAATGAAGCCATAGATTTTAATCAAAAGCCTGAGAAGGTAGAAGTAAATGTAGGGGCGATCGTTCTGGCTCCCGGCCTTGAACCATTCGATCCCAAGGTGAGGGGGGAATATCGCTACGGAGAGTTTACAAACGTGGTGACGAGTCTTGATTTTGAACGCTTTTTGTCTTCCACAGGGCCACACGGAGGAGCCATATTGCGCCCTTCGGACGGGAAGCGTCCGGAAAAAATAGCCTGGATTCAATGCGTCGGTTCCAGACGGGTTACTACTGGCGATAACAGCTATTGTTCAGCCGTATGCTGCACCTATACACAGAAACAGGTGATTTTGACAAAAGTTCACGACACAGATACAG
The DNA here is from genome assembly GCA_964603235.1 of uncultured Syntrophaceae bacterium. Classification (GTDB taxonomy): domain Bacteria; phylum Desulfobacterota; class Syntrophia; order Syntrophales; family UBA2210; genus UBA2210. Next base: position 1,658 of record CAZRUU010000185.1, read on the forward strand.
CATGTACGATATTCCATAACGATATTCGTTCCTATGGCAAGGATTTTGAGACATACTATCAAAGGGCAGAGGAGCTTCCTGGGGTTCGATTTATTAGAAGCTATGTATCCATAACAAAAGAGAACCCGGAAACCAAGAATGTAACAATAAGATACTCTACTACCAACGATGGTGTAAAAGAAGAAGAATTCGAACTGGTAGTATTATCCGTTGGATTGAACCCTCCTGCTGATGCGAAGGGCATAGCAAATAAGTTCGGTATCGAGCTCAATTCACACGGATTCTGTAAAATCAATCCTCTTAATCCTATTGAGACCACTCGCCCGGGAATCTTCGTAAGCGGAGGCTTCCAGGGTCCTATGGATATCCCAGAGTCTGTTTTTACTGCTAGCGGGGCTGCCTCCCTTACTGGTGAACTCCTTGATTACCGGCGAGGAAAGTTGACCAGCGAAAAGATATATCCGCTGGAAAGGGATGTCTCTGAAGAAGAGGCCAGGGTAGGCGTTTTTGTGTGCCATTGTGGGGCCAATATCGGAAGTGTGGTAGATGTTCCTTCCGTCGTTGAATATGCCTTAACCTTACCCAATGTTGTCTACGCTCAGGAACAGCTATTTTCATGTGCTACTAATTCTGCCCAGGAAATAACAGACATGATAAAGGAAAAAAGGCTCAATCGGGTGGTTATCCCCGCCTGCTCCCCTTTGACCCTTGAACCGTTATTCCAGGACACCGTTCGGGAAGCGGGAATTAATCAATATTTCTTGGAAATGGCGAATATTAGGGAATATAACTCTTGGGTCCACTCGAAAGAAAAGGAAGAAGCTACGAAGAAGGCAAAAGATATCGTCCGGATGTCGGTAGCAAGGGCTTGCCTTTTGGAGCCATTACAGGAAATTGAGCTGTCGGTTAACAAGACGGCGTTAGTGGTTGGTGGAGGTATAGCCGGCATGACTTGTGCTCTCTCCATAGCCGACCAGGGACATGAGGTTTACCTGGTGGAAAAGGATCCAGATCTTGGGGGGATGACACGAAGGCTTTATTACACTCTGGAAGGCCTGGATGTTCAGACCTATTTGCGTGGTCTTGTGCGCAAGGTTTATCAGCACCCCTTAATCCATGTATATACTGATGCCATCATCACAGAGGCTACAGGTTATGTTGGGAATTTCGTAACAAAGGTGAAATCAGACAGAGGAGTCACAGATATAAAACATGGTGCAGCCGTCATCGCCACCGGCGCTGATGAATATAAACCTACCGAATATCTTTACGGGGAAAATGACAGGGTAATGACCCACCTTGAGTTGGAGGAGCAAATCGCTAAAGGAGAAGAAGGGCTAATTAACTCCAAGACCCTGGT
>CAZRUU010000186.1:0-2941 GCA_964603235.1 uncultured Syntrophaceae bacterium
TAGCACCACTCTTAATGCGTTATTATATTATTCCTTTATGCCTGCCTTATTTGCCTTAATAATATCGGCTACAGGTACTCAGGCCTGTCCCAAATCCGAGACAATCCAAGCATTTAACTTAATAAATTTTCTTGCCGAAAAGTTTCTGGCTCAATCCGGTGATGTCAGCCCATTTCATTGGCCCCCCCTTATCAGGCGGAAAACCGACTCCCCATATGGCCCCGATATCGATCGAACGTGGATCTTTAACAATCTTCTTGTCCAGGAGATCCTTGCCGGTCTCTACGAGAGGAATAAACAGCATGTCCTGAATATCTTTTATGTCATACACTTTTTGTTTACCCTCCGGGTTAATCAGAGGCAGTACTTCCGGAGCAACCTTACCTTCAGCATCGTAGAAGCCCTTGCCGTTTTTATTTCGGCCGTAACGCCCTGCCTTATATACATTCTCCAGGGCAGCCGGAGGTTTCATGCCCAAAGACTTGGTCAGCACCAGATAGGACACATCAATACCCACTTCATCGGTAAGACGTATCGGACCGACCGGGAACCCGAATTTCATCATGGCTGTGTCAATATTTTCTATACTTACACCTTCCTCAAGCAGTTCGAAGCACTTTATAAAATAAGGGAACAGCATCGCATTCACTACAAATCCGGGGTTATCATTGCAAACAACCGGTCGCTTTTTGAGTATACCTGAGAATGCCATCAGATTGTGCATGGTTTCATCGCTGGTATCTTTGCCCCTGATAATCTCCAGCAATTGCATTTTCCAAACCGGGGAGAAGAAATGAGCTCCTGCAAATCTTTGAGGATTTGTCACACTTGCCGCGAGGGTATTAACCGGCAGGCTGGAAGTATTACTGGCAAGGATACAGTCTTCTCGAACCAGCTTACAAAGTTCACTATACACTTCTTTCTTGATGGCAGGATCTTCAAACACCGCTTCAATCACGAGATCGACATCTTTAAAATCATCAGTCCATTCGGAAACCGGTGTGATCAAATCCATTAGTGTGTCAACAGGCACCTTTAAGCGTTTTTTCTCGGCCATGCCCTCGAATATTTTACGTACAAAAGCCTTCCCCGGCTCAAGGGCCTCCGGGATATCTTTTACTACAACGGGTTTCCCCGTTCTGCGCAGAACATCAATAACAATGCCTCTGCCCATGGTCCCAAACCCCAAAACAGCGATCTTGTTTATTTGTTTTGGACTGAATCCCTTGGGAATCATCGACAGGGGTTTGTCGGACATGGTCTTGAGGAAAAAGGTATTAATCATGCCCTTGGATTCCGGAGATTTCAACACATCGATAAAACAGTCTGTCTCAATCTTCAAACCCTCTTCAAGGGAGACTTTTAGTCCATCCTGCATGGCTTTCATGGCCAGCATCGGGGCAGGGAGTTCCCTGCCTCGGGTTGCCTTGAGCACGCCAGCCCTGGCCATTGCGATCACATCATCCAGGGCTGTCAGATCAGGGATTTCCCTTCTCAACGTGGCTGTCCCGTCAATAATCTCATTCACGAATTCCTTTGCCTTTACCAACAGGTCTTCATTCTCCGAAACAACACGGTCAATCATTCCAAGTTCGGCCGCCTTTGCAGCCGGCACCATTTGTCCTCTCAAGATCATCTCAATGGCGCTATAACCGATCAACCTGGGCAGACGTTGCGTTCCACCGCCCCCGGGGATAACCCCCACATTACATTCAGGCAGACCAACAAGTGTTGTTCTGCTGTCTGTTGCAATGCGTGCCGTCATGGCCAGGGCAAACTCATAGCCACCTCCCAGGCATTGACCATGGATAGCTGCCACAGTGGGGATACCCAAATTCTCGAGCCTCAAGAACAACTGGTTAAAAAAAGTGCAGCTCTGCTTGAACGCATCAGGATCAACATCTGCACCCAGCATATTCAAATTTGCACCAGCGTGGAAATTGTTACGTTTACCGGAAATAAATATTACGCCCCGGCAGTCTGTCTTATGTTCTTCCAAATCTTTAAGTATATTTTCAAAATCAACGATTGCTTCTTCTGTCCATGTATTGACCGCTTCACCCGGGACATCAAACCGGACTACGGCTATACCTTCTTGATTATCACTAGTTAAAACATTCCCCATTGCCCATCCTCCTTTTTTGTGATCAGGGGCATCAAACCCTAAAGTAGATACCCAGTTTTTGCACTCATCATCATTCTATTTTCAGCACTTCCTGCTTCTCAACGAATCATTCAGATACACCTGAACGTTGATCATCGCATCTTATCTCCCACTCACAGCACAAAGGACTATCCAGCGTGTCCGGTGGCAACTGTAATGGTCGGGCACTCATCTCCGAGTTCAGTTGCTTTGTCTGCATATTGAACATCTCCCGCTCAACCTTGTGGCAGAAATACCTCTCCCTTCCTTCACCCTCCCGAATTAGTGCTTCCAAAGTTGGACACTTAACTACCCGGATAACTCCATATGTGGAACTTTTCAAATCCCACTCTATCTCAAGATTTCCGGCCCAAGCACTAAACTGCATAAGTTTGAACAGTGCTTCCACGTCATTGCCCTTAATGTTAAACAGCCTCCTGAGATGTTTGTATTCATAGGGAATGTACTTCCTCCAAGCCCACAGGTCCCGATCCATGGCGACCTCATCCCCGAAGCGCTCTTTCATCCCCAAAAACCAAAACCCATCAATTGCCAGAAACATCTTACGGTACAATTCTACAGCATTGATCAATGTTTCCCTGTCAAAAACATTCCAATTCATGTCCGGCAAAAACTCTCCCTGATAATTTTGCAAACCGTCCATTTCGATATCCTTTTTCTTTTCTAACTTCTCAACATTGAAAGTAAAATACAGCTTTGATTACAAGCCTATAGTCTTATCGATGATGTTCTTCTGAATCTGGGACGTGCCTCCTCCGATGGAATAAATCATGATAT
>CAZRUU010000187.1:0-2940 GCA_964603235.1 uncultured Syntrophaceae bacterium
CGGGATTGACTACTTAACGAGAGCTTTTAAAACCATTGGAATACGCACTTACCTTCAAGCTGATTTTATTGGCCATCCTTCTTTGCCTGTCGGGATTTTTTTCCGGTTGCGAAGCGTCTTTATTCTCCCTTTCCTCCTTGCATCTACATAAAATGAAAGAGGTCAGAATCCCCTTTGCGCCATCCGTCAGGAAACTGCTGGAACGCCCCAGGAGACTTCTTGTCACCATTCTTGCGGGGAATGAATCCGTCAATATCACCCTTGCCGCCCTGACGACGTCCGTCTCCATCTATCTCTTCGGAACTGAAGGCAAATGGATCGCTATAGCCGTTGCAAGTATCGCGCTTATTATCTTCGGCGAGGCGATACCGAAGAACTTTGCGGTCGCCCATCCCATGAGGTTTTCCAGTGCTGTTGCGCTGCCGTTGGTTTTGTTGACCGGACTGCTGCGCCCGGTGGTCTGGTCCCTCGAAAAGATATCAGACCTGTTTGTATTTCTCTTCAGCAGGGGGCCATCGGGAGGGAACGAGGTACTGACCGAAGATGCCTTCAAGGCACTGGTTGACGCAGGCCATCAGGAGGGCGCGCTGGAAGAATCACAGAAGGACCTGATCCACAAGGTATTTAAACTCGCCGACACGAGGGTATCGGAAATCATGATCCCGAGAGTCGACATGTTCTGCCTCCCGGTATCCTTGAATCTACAGGAAATAGAACGGGACATCGTAGAGGAACGCGTGTCCAGGATTCCTGTCTATGGAACGGACAGAGACAATATTCTGGGCATTCTGCATGCAAAACACCTGTTGGCTGAAGTGGCAAAGAAGCAGAAGAAGGTTAGCTGGCAGCATCTGATCACTAAGCCCTACTTCGTCCCCATGGAAAAGAGAGCGGACCAGATGCTCAGAGATTTTCAGAGAAGAAACCTCCAGATGGCCATCGTGGTTGACGAGTACGGGGGAGTGGCCGGGCTTGTAACCCTCAATGATATTCTCAGAAATCTTTTCGTGGATATCTATGAAGAGCACAATTACACCCGGGAACTGTTTTACAGGACCAGTGAAGATACGTTTACGGTCTCCGGCATGATGGACATTGAGGATTTCAATGAACTGGTAGATATCCCGATTGCAACGGAGGAGTTTGACACCGCAGGAGGGTTCGTATTTCACCTGTTTGGGAAACTGCCGGCGGAGGGCGAGAAAATATCGCTAAAAAACTACACCTTCAGGGTTGCAAAAATCGATAAGGCGAGGATACTGAGCATACGCATCACGAAGAGGGAGGGACCGGATGATGACTGATCTCCTGTTTCTGCTGCCCATTCTCATACTCGTCTTCCTGGAGGGACTCTTTTCCGGGGGAGAGCTTTCCCTAGTAGCCTGTGATATCAATATCATGAGGCGCAAAGCAAAAAAAGGATCACGTTCCGCAGCCATCGCCTTAAAACTGATGGAAAAGCCGGAGTGGTTCCTAGCCACAACGCTGACCGGCACGAATCTCTGTACAGTCACCAACACCGCTCTCACCACGGCCCTGTTCATATCTCTGTTCGGAACCGAAACGGGTGAGATCCTCTCCATCATAGTCATGATACCCCTCATCCTGATAGTAGGAGAAGTGATACCGAAAAGCATCTTTCAGCAAAACGCGGATCGCATGGCGCCTAAGATTTCCTGGTTTTTATTGATCGCTTCGTGGATCTTATATCCCGTTGTCTTCGTGGTCTCAAGAATCTCTCGAAGGGTCCTTTCCGCCTTTTCAGGAAAGAAGGATCTCACGTATGCCTCTTACATCACGAAGGACGGACTGGAATCACTCCTGCGGGATGGGAAAAGCGGGGATATCATGAAGTCGGAAAAGGAGATGATACAGAGGATCTTTGATTTTTCGGACTCCACGGCCGGTCAGATCATGGTCCCCCTTTCCAATGTAACCGTTGTGCCGGCACACATGACCATCAGCGAGGCCACCCCCATTATTATCGACAAGGGGTATTCTCAGATACCTGTTTACAGCAATCAGACATTTAATATTATCGGGATATTATATTCTTTTGACATCCTGGAGGCCCTCTTCAGGAAAGATCAGGAACTCCTCTCTCCCGAAGAAATCCATGTTGAAAATTATACGAAAAAGAATGTCCTGTACGTACCCGAAACGAAACTGGCAAAGGAACTCTTTTTTGAACTACAGAACAGAAGAGAACATATGGCCGTCATTGTTGACGAATATGGCGGGGCTGTCGGCATAGTCACCATCGAAGACATCCTGGAGGAGATCGTCGGTGAAATTGAAGACGAGTATCACGGTAACGGCACGGTGTTATATAAAAAGGTCGGAACAGGGAGATATCTCTTTGACGCGCAGGTAAAGATAGATACCATCCGCAGTCTCATTCCCGTTGATATTCCCCAAGGAGACTATGAAACCCTCGGTGGTTTTCTGCTGTACAAGATGGGGAGAATCCCCAAGAGAACGGATATTTTCAGGCATGACACGATCACCTTTGTCATCGAGGATGCTGACATGAAATTGATTCGGGAGGTACTGATGGTACTCCCTCCCGGCATGGATCTGCTCCGATAGAAAGGTATAAAAAATGGTAAATCGGAAAAAAGAAGGCTTGGCCACTATTATTCTGGCTGCCGGCAAGGGCACACGGATGAAATCCGATCTGGCGAAGGTGCTGCACCCAATCTGCGGAAAACCAATGTTATGGTATCTGGTTGAACTTTCACAAAAACTTGGCTCAGGAAAAACCGTGGTTGTGGCAGGACATCAGGCGGCCATGATCAAAAATACCATGGAGGGTCAGAACCTGATCTATGCCTGTCAGGAAAAACAGCTTGGCACCGCCCACGCCGTGCTCCAGGCCGGTGATGCCCTGCGTCATTTCGATGGGGATGTGCTGATTCTGTGCGGGGACGTACCCCTTCT
>CAZRUU010000188.1:0-2897 GCA_964603235.1 uncultured Syntrophaceae bacterium
AATCGCGTACATCACCCTGTACGACCTCCACTCCCCGCTCCTTGAGCAAAGTGGCGCCCGGGTCGTAGGGTAGCACCATCGCTCTCACCCGATTGCCCTTCGCCAGGTTACCCTTGACCAGGTTCCCGCCGATAAAGCCCGTAGCTCCGGTAATCAGCACCTTTTTCATGACTGCCTCCTTATATGTATTTATTGTATATTCGCCTGTAGTATCCTACTGACGGTATCGAGCATGAACGCGATTTTCTTCTTCTCCGGCACATCGTTCTTTTCATGCATGAACGCAAGAAGCCTCTTGCGATAATGCACCGATACGGTGGAGTAGCTGTAGAGAATGATGAGATTATCGATAAAGTAGACAGTTGACCGGATATCCACGGGATGCTTGATTTCCCCTCTCGACACGGCATTGGTCAAAAGTTCCGTGAGGAAATCCCTCCCGATTTTTTCCAGGTCGGCAGATTTTTTTTCCGCAAAGCTGTTAAGGGCGCAGGTGCCCATGTCCAAGTAGATGGATATGATAAAGCCCCTGTCCAGGGACAGGCGTCTGATCCCGGTAAATATCGCGTTCAGCGTGGAGAGTACTGGCCCGTTCGTTTCGAACTGCCGGTAGAGGCCCTTGACCAGGTCGATGCCGTAGTCGATGATGGAGAGGAACAGATCTTCTTTGTTGTTGAAATACTTGTAAAGCGCGCCGTTGGAAATACCGGCATTTTTGCAGATGTCGGATATCGAGGCATGATGATATCCTTCTCTGGCGAAAATCTCCGCGGCCGCATTCAGGATGATGAGCCTTTTTTCATCCGAGAGCTTTAGAAACGTGTCTTTCATAAAAACACCATTAGAGACCTGGTTTATTTAAGTCACATTTTTAGTCATTTGTATAACCTAAGTATTTACCCGGATTTTTTTGTTTCAAATTGGTGGTTAATAGAAGCTAATATATTGATATTATTAATAATATTACTTGACAAGCGCCTGTTTTTTTGGCATAATTCCTTCAAATCAAACAACATCGCGAGTTTCTTGCCCTGAATAAAATAGAAGACGGCATTATGCGAAAAGCATCCAAAGGCACTGAGCTTACTGAGTATGAAAAAGAGCGTAACAAAGCTATTTCTAAAGTCCGGTATATTGTGGAACAGTATTTCGAATTAAGCCATTTATACAACAAGGCGTATCGGGCAAGGTTTCCAAAACTGCTCAAGAATTCTATTGATGCTCTTTTCCGCCAAATGGCTTTTAATCTCTTTCGAGCTTCCAATATATTAAAACCTGCGTGACCAAGGGAGGTGTGCGCCCAGTGCACGCAAAAACCGGTAATCCGGGATGAATGAGGTTGAATATGGTGGTAAGTTGGACTCGTCATAATTTTCTTAACTGATTCGGAGCCGATTCATCGGCCAAAATCGAAATGCAATACTTGAAAAATTGGGGATAATCTCCAACACTCCTAAAATAAACCGTTGTTCAAAGCTCTCCATTAGAGAGCGACCGTTTACTCTCCTTTTTTTCCACACCCAAATTCAAAAGTCAAGATGAATATTTATGCGGCACTCGACAGGAGATCTTTTTGCACGATCGCAGTGAGATATTTCATATTATTCTAATGTCCTTTCTTAAAATCATAAGTAATGGTTTCCTCAGCATAGGTTACAGATGTCTTCGCCTATAGCGACCCGTCAAGTTCCGCAGCGACATCCCTTTGACAAAAACGGTTTTAATTAGCAATCAGCAACAAGGGTCAAGCGTAGACTTGACCCCATTATGACGTAGAACGGAATCCGTCAATCTCTCTTGGCAGGTACGTATCAACCCCTGCCGGTAAGACGGGTAGAGATTCCCAAACCAACAGGGGGCATGCGCCCTCTGGGAATCCCGACTGTTCTCGACCGGCTGATCCAACAGACCATCGCCCAGATTCTATCTCCGATCTTTGAGCCGACATTCTCGGAGTCAAGCTTCGGTTTTCGACCTGGCCGGTCCGCCCATCATGCGGTGTACAAAACCCGCGAGTACATACGTGAAGGATATCGCATTGCTGTTGATGTGGACCTGTCGAAGTTTTTCGACACGGTCGATCACGATGTGCTGATCTTCCGTGTGGCGCGAAAGGTTCGTGACAAGCGAGTTCTTTGCCTCATAGGAAAATACTTGCGTTCCGGGGTAATGGTTCAAGGTCGCCTTCAGAAAACCCGGTTGAGTGTCTCTCAAGGCCGTCCCCTGTCACCCCTGCTTGCCAACATCATCCTGGATGATCTGGATAAAGAGCTTGAGAAGCGTGGTCATCGTTTTACCCGCTATGCCGACGACTTCATCGTTCTGGTGAAGAGTCGCCAAGCGGGAGAACGGGTCATGGGAAACCTGAAACGTTTCCTGGAACGTACCCTCAAACTCAGGATCAACCAGGATAAAAGCCGTGTCGTCCCGACAAATCAGGCTGCCTTTCTTGGTTTCACCTTCCGTGGAACCAAGATCCGCTGGTCGGAGAAGGCCTTTCGTGAATTGAAGAGAAGGGTCAAAGAACTGACCGGCAGGTCCTGGTTCGTCTCTATGGACTATCGGTATAAGAAGCTCGCCGAATACATCCGTGGCTGGATGAACTACTTTGGGATATCGGAATATTACAGGCCGATTCCTGAAATAGACCACTGGCTGAGGAGGCGGTTACGCATGTGCTACTTTAAGCAGTGGCCCAAAGCGAGAACCAAAGTGCGGGAACTTCGCAAACTGGGAACGTCGCTTCATGCGGCCATCTTGACGGCCATAAGCCGCAAAGGGCCATGGCGATTATCCCGGACATTGGCAACACAAACGGGCATGACCAACGACTGACTCAAGGATCAAGGGCTTCTGTCTGTCAAAGAGCTGTGGGTTCACATTCACTACCCGGCTAC
>CAZRUU010000189.1:0-2889 GCA_964603235.1 uncultured Syntrophaceae bacterium
TTATCCCGACCTGATAAGAGAGGCTGTACAGGCTGTATTTGAAGATGCCGGGATAACAATTCAAGATGTAGATGCTATAGAATACGGCAGCATGCCTTCCATGATGGAGGGTGTCGCCTACAACCATTTTTACATGGCCGATGCATTGCGTGCAGTCGGCAAGCCCCTTTTAAGGACGGAAACCTGTGGCTCTACCGGGCAATCCATAGCGCAGACAGCCGTTTACTGGGTCGCATCAGGAATGGCTGATATTGTCTTGGTCGTGGGTTCGGAGAAACAGCATGAAGGTGACGCACAGGCAACGATGATGACCATACCTGAGAAAATTACAGTGCCGGCGATTGGTGGAGCACCCATGGCTTTTTCAATGCAGTCCAGGGAATGGATGGGATATTTTAATATTGATGAAGATAAGGCCAGGGAAGCAGCCGCTATAGTGTCGGTAGATTGTCATGATGGCGGACTTAATAACCCGCTCGCCCATATGCGGATGAAGGTCACTAAAGAGGAAGTAATGAATGCAAAGATTATTACATATCCTGTCCGCCTGCTTGATGTATGTCCCTCATCAGACGGTGCCTGCGCGGTACTCTTTGCTTCAGAGGAGAAAGCCAAGAAGATCTGCAAGAATCCCGCCTGGATCAAAGGTATGGGCTTCAGAGGCGAGGAATATTATACTGGTGACAGCAACAAGGCCGTGTGGCAAAGCACTATCGGGGCAGCTCAAGAGGCCTATAAACAAGCGGGAATCACCGATCCTCGAAAAGAACTGGATGTTGCCGAAATATATAATCCTTTTACATACCACGCATTGATGTTTATGGAGTGTTTGGGATTATGTCCTCCTGGGGAAGCTCCTGACTATGTGATTAACGGCGTGTTTTCACCGGGTGGTGAACTTCCCTGCGATCCCTCGGGTGGTGTTCTCTGTACCAATTGTATTGGCGCAACCGGTCTTATCAGGTTGGCTGAGGCAGCAAGGCAGGTTACTGGGAAGGCTGGTTCGATGCAGGTTGAAGGAGCAAAGTTAGCTCTTTCCCATGCCATGGGAGGGATAGAGCAATTTAACGCGGTTACGATAGTTGGTTCAGAACTGTAGAAATATAGAAAGGAGGATTAGGTTAAATGATAACAGAAGAGATTAAATTTCCTCGTATGTTCGATTGTGGAATCAAATTTCCAGAGTATAAGTTTCCATCAAAGGAATATAAAACAGGCAAGCAGGATATTATTCTTCCGTATAAATGGGCGATGGGACAGACATGGATGAGGTTCTTTGATGGCTTGAAGGAAGAAAAGATATTCGGTACCAGGTGTAAAAAGTGTAATAAACTTCTTGTCCCGGCAAGGTCTTTCTGCCCTGTTTGTTATAAGGATATGGAAGAGGAAGAATGGGTTGAAGTTGCCCAGGAGGGTACCGTGGATACATGGTGTCTTGTCAATTACACTTATTATAATCAGATAAAAGACCCTCCATATATCATAGCGCAAATACAGTTGGATAACACTGATTGCAGTATAACACACTTTATTGGTGGGTTTGATTTGTCTGATCCTGATACGGTAAGTAAAAAGATGAAATCGGTGGCAAGAGTTAAGGTTGTTTGGAGTAAAAAGAAAAACGCCGATATTTATGACATTGCCTATTTTGAGCCTGTCAAGTAAAATAATCTGCCGATTTTTGATTTGTTGATATGCTCCATAGGTTTCTTTTATGTTTGTTCAGGGAGGGGATATTAAAGTTCCCTTCCTGAATGAATGCCTGGAGTCCTTGTCAAATAAGGAAGAAGCCATTGTTGCTCGTGACTATGAGGGCAATGGAAGAGAGATACCTGCAGATTCGGTTATTCTTGCAATGGGCTTGAAAAGCCGGAGCGAAGTTGTGCCTGCGGTGAGGAGATTTTGGCCTTGCTAATGCAGCCAGCACGTGGAATTTGCAGCCGCCCGCAGCAGAAGGATATTCTCGGACAACCTCATAGAACGACAAAGAACAAATCATATAATTCAATGATTGAAACAAAGCGAATTTACCTTGATCACTGTGCAACAACTCCTGTTCACCCCGAGGTCATGGAAACAATGCTTCCATACTTCAAGGATTTCTATGGTAATCCCTTCAGTATACATGCCTTTGGACAGGATGCGAGAAAAGCATTGGATGAAGCGAGAGACAAAGTTGCCCATCTTATCGGAGCTCAACCAGAGGAGATAATTTTTACAAGCGGTGGTACTGAGGCTGACAACCTTGCCATTCGGGGTATTGCATACGCATATAACAAGAAGGGAAACCATATCATAACCTCTGCCATTGAGCATCATGCCGTTTTGAACACCTGTAAATACATAGAGTGGAAAGGCTATGAAGTTACATATCTTCCGGTAGACCGAAACGGGCTTGTTAATCCTGAAGATGTTAAGGAAACAATATCTGATAAAACGATCCTCATCAGCATTATGCACGCAAACAACGAAATAGGGACTATTGAGCCTGTCCAGGAGATTGCGGCTATTGCGAGAGAAAACGGAATTATTTTCCACACTGATGCCGTCCAGGCAGTGGGGAAGATTAAGGTAGACGTCAATCACCTTGATGTGGACTTGCTTTCTCTTTCCGGCCACAAGATGTATGGTCCGAAGGGCATCGGTGTCCTGTATGTCAGAAAGGGTACTAAGATAGATCCCACCCTGTATGGAGGGCATCAGGAGAGAGGCCTCCGACCCGGAACAGAGAACGTTGCGGCCATTGTAGGTTTCAGCAAGGCCTGTGAAGTAGCAGAGAAAGAACGTGCCTTTCAGGTGGATAATTTGAGAAATTTGCGAGACCACCTTGTGTTCTAAAAGAAGATCAGGAGGTATATAAGATACCCTGGGACGCCGGGGTAAAATGGG
>CAZRUU010000190.1:0-2819 GCA_964603235.1 uncultured Syntrophaceae bacterium
TCGCAAGTATCCGGTCGGAAATGCCCATGATCATGTTCATGTCATGTTCAATCAAAAGAATTGTAATCTTGTATACTTCCTGTATATCCTTTATCCAGATGTTCAAATCTTCCTTCTCTTCGGTATTCATCCCCGCGGACGGTTCATCCAGAAGAAGTATGTAGGGTTCCAGGGCCAGAGCCCTGCCCAACTCCACGAGCTTACGCTTCCCATAGGCAAGATTGGCTACAAACTGGTCTCTCACAGCCTGAAGGTCGAGGAAATCGACTATCTTCTCCACTAATTCCCTGTTTTTTATCTCCTCTTTCGCCGCCCTGGACCTCCTGCCGAATAGAGTGGCTGTGGCTCCACTCCATATACCGGTCTTCATGTGTATGTGCCGTCCCAGCATAATGTTGTCCATAACGGTTGCATGCTTAAAGAGTTCTATGTTCTGAAAGGTGCGTGCTATACCCTTTTTTGCTATCTTGTCCGGCAGATAGCCCACCAGGTTTTCACCTTCCAGGAGAATCCTTCCCGAGTTAGGTTTATATATGCCGCTTATCAGATTAAATATGGTGGTCTTACCTGACCCGTTGGGACCAATTATGGAAAAGATTGAGTTTTTCTCGACCTCAAAACTCACATCGTCCACCGCCTTCAACCCGCCAAAGCTTATGCTGAGATTTTCAACCTTGAAGAGAGACATTATCAGAGTTACTCCTCATATTTATTTAGTCTTGACCATGCAAAAATCGACATCTTTGATCGGGCGCAGACCGCACAGAATCCCACCGGGATAACCTGCAGAGGTCTGCGCCGTGATCTAACTGTTCATTCTTCAAAGAAAGTTTCTATTTCTTTTCCCATGTTGCCAGATCATTAGGCGTCCAGTCCTGGAGCAGGATATAGGATGCTCCTGGTCCGCACTTCTGGATCTGAACAGAGTCCGTTCCCTGATGACAGTTCTCGTTAAAATTAACTACCGGGCCTATCCCCTTAAAATCTTTAAGAGCATTTAATTCTTTCAGGCAGGCCTCCGTACTCAGGTTCGGCCCTGCACGTTTCAGGGCTTCGACAAGGGGCTCCGCAAAAAGAATACCAGCCATGAAGAATGTTCCCCATCTCTCTTCCGGAACCATCCTCTTCGCCGCCTCACGGTATTTGACCATCAGGGGTTCATCGGAGTCGGGCGGTGGTGCGAAAGCTCCTGTTATCACTCCTTCAAACAGTCCTCCAGAGATCTTGTACATAAGGGGATAATCTGAAAGCGTATTGGATGATACCCACTGCGGCTTATAACCTATGGTGGCGCAGGTCTTGAGGGATATAACAGCTGTAGTCGGATTGACCCACAGAATGACTGCTTCGGCGCCGGAGTTCTTGAACTTCAGCATTTGGGAGGCAAGATCCTTCTCCCCAGGTTCAACCGGTATCTCCGCCACAAGCTTCATCCCATAGGTGGCAAGTCTCTGTTTACAACCTTCCAGACCGTTCTTGCCGTATGCGTCGTTCTGGTAGAAAAATCCGATTTTTTTGAATCCCATTTTTTCCACAACATACTTTGTGAGAATGCTTCCCTCGTCCTGATAGAGCGGATATGTGGCAAAGAGATATTTCTGGGGTGGAAACACATATTCGACAATTGCCGTGGACGGACTGAACAAGATAACCTTGTTCTTTGCGAGGTAGTCTTTTACAGCCATACCACAGGCACCACCTACACCACCAACAAAGGCAAATATGCCCTTGCGCTCGACCAGCTCTTTGACTACCGCCTTGGTCTGTGCTGGGTTGTACTGATCATCCCGAATAAAATACTTGATCTTTCTCCCGTGGATACCACCCTCTTCATTGACAAGATTGAAAGGGATGGCGCTGCCTCTGGCTACCGAACCCCATGGTGCCGCCGGTCCTGTCTGAGGCCCCCACTGAGCTATCCGGATTTCTTTGTCGTTAAAACCCGGATTACCGGCGGAAGCGTCCATAGCCAATACAAAGATACAGACAATCGCCAGTGCCACTGTAAACAATGTTCTCCTGATCTTCATAACAATCCCTCCTTTAGTTTATGCTACTTACTTTTTCCATGTAGCGAGTTCATTAGGGGTCCAGTCCTGCAAAAGCTCATACGTTCCCCCTGGACCGCATTTTTGGATCTGGACAGAATCAGTACCCTGATGGCAATTTTTATTCCATGTTATTGCCCCACCTAAACCTTTCCAGTTTTTAAACGAGTTAAGCTCTTTTATACAGGCTTCCGTGCTTAAATCCGGCCCCACACGTTTCAGGGCTTCTATCAGTGGCTCCGCAAATTGTATGCCGGCAAGATAAAAGGTGCCCCATCTCTCTTCCGGGGCAAGCCTTTTAGCTGCCTCACGGTATTTTGCCACAAGAGGATTCTTTGAGTCAGGAGGTTCAGTAAATGCCGCTGTTATTACACCTTCAAACAGGCCTCCCGTGATCTTATACATAAGAGGATAATCGGAAAGACCATCAAAAGCAACCCACTGTGGCTTATAGCCTATTGTGGCACAGGTTTTCAGAGTAATAACTGCAAGAGTAGGGCTAACCCACATAAGGACAACTTCTGCTCCTGAATTTTTAAACCTCAGCATCTGAGATGCAAGATCCTTTTCGGTGGGCTCTACGGGAATTTCCTCTGCCAGTTTCATCCCATAAGTAGCAAGCCGCTGTTTACATCCGGCAAGTCCTCCCTGACCAAAAACATCATTCTGATAAAGGAACCCGATTTCCTTATATCCCAGCTTTTCTACAAGATACCTGGTAACAATGCTTGCCTCATCCTCAAAAAGCGGATAAGAACAAAAACGGTAGGG
>CAZRUU010000191.1:0-2772 GCA_964603235.1 uncultured Syntrophaceae bacterium
ACCTATCTCAAGGTATCTTTCTTTGCGTCTATTTTTCTTGCAAGCCCATACGTTCTGTACCAGCTATGGAAATTTATATCGCCGGGTCTCCATAAATCCGAAAGGAAATATATGGTGCCTTTTGTTACATTTTCGACCATATTTTTTTTAGGAGGTTCCCTGTTCGCGTATTATGTTGTTTTCCCGTTCGGTTTTAAATTCTTTATCGGCTTCGGGAATGATGTTATAAGGCCGATGCTTTCCTTGAGGGAATATCTTTCTTTCACAATGAAACTCCTTATCGCGTTTGGAGTTATCTTTGAGCTTCCCATCTTTATGTTTTTCTTAGCAAAAATAGGGATTGTAAATTCCAAGACTCTGGTGAAAAAAAGAAAATATGCGATACTTCTTGTGTTTGTTGTCGCTGCCCTGTTCACTCCCCCAGACATTGTAACACAAGGGTTGATGGCACTGCCCCTTATGCTCCTCTATGAAATAAGCATCTGGGTTGTAAAAATGGGAGAGAAAAAACTTACTCGCAGAGAAAAAAATAAAAAAGATAATGAAAAAGATGATGAATAATAAACAACAATCGGTGAAAGATATAGGAAAGAAAAGAACAAAGAAGGGGGGATTTGTAAAAAGAATTTCTCTTTGTATCTTCGTCCTGGCCCTCCTTCTGGGTCTTGCAGGGGCGGGGTTCATCTATTTTCTTGTGGATGGATTGCCCAGCATTTCTTCACTGAAAGATTATCGGCCCAGCATAATAACCAGAGTATACGCAGACAACGATCAGTTGATTGATGAGTTCTATCTTGAAGACAGAAAGATTGTTCAGGTTACCGATCTGCCAAAATTTGTAATACAGGCATTTGTGGCGGCAGAGGACGCCCGTTTCTTTCGCCACAAGGGAATCGACATCAACAGCATTATCAGGGCCTTCTTTAAAAACGTGGAGGCGGGAACAATCGTTCAGGGGGGGAGCACCATAACCCAGCAGGTAGCCAAATCTCTTTTTCTGTCACCGGAGAAGAAATATGTCAGGAAACTGAAGGAGGCTATTCTGGCCTACAGAATAGATAAATATTTAAAGAAATATGAGATACTCAACCTCTATCTGAACCATATATATCTCGGACATGGGGCGTACGGCATAGAGACCGCGTCGCAACATTATTTCGCAAAATCCGCCGATAAACTTACCCTGCCTGAAGCGGCTCTCCTTGCGGGTCTTCCAAAGGCCCCCAGCAGTTATTCCCCTGTACTGCATCCAGAACGTGCCCGCCGGAGACAGATCTACGTCCTGAACAGGATGGCAGAGGATGGATACATAACGGAAAAGGAAGAGATAGCGGCTATCGAAATGCCTGTAGATCTGAAAAAGACCGAGGACAAGGACAAGATAGCCCCCTATTTTACCGAAAATGTACGCCGGTATATCCAAGCTAAATATGGCAGCGATGTCCTGTATAGAGAAGGCCTTGAGGTATATACCACCCTGGACATAACCTGTCAGAAGGCGGCCAATGATGCCGTGGCAAGAGGACTGAGAGAACTGGACAAGAGACAGGGATACAGGGGAGTTCTGAAAAGAGTACCCGAGGAAAACATCGAGTCTTTTGTGCAAGACATGAAAGTGAACACGGATAAGCCGCTGGAGGGCCGTATTGTGAAGGCCATCGTAGTGGATGTGGACAGCGAGGAAAAATTTGTAAGATTAAGGGTAGGTGAATATGAAGGCACTATGACGCTGAAAAATATGTCGTGGGCCAGGGTACCAGATCCGAAAATTGCCTACAACGTGGCTAAAATTAAAGATCCTGCGGATGTGCTCAAGACAGGAGATGTCGTGGAAGTGAAGGTCCTGAGCTTAGCGGATGGAAAGCTCGATCTGGCCCTGGAACAGGAACCTTTGGTGCAGGCAGCGCTTCTCGCCATGGACTCAAATACAGGGAAGATAAAAGCGATGGTCGGGGGCAGAAGCTATAAAAAGAGTGAGTTCAACCGCGCCACACAGTCAAAGAGACAACCGGGATCCGCTTTCAAGCCCTTTATATTTACCGCGGCCTTTGACAAGGGCATGACTCCCGCGACCATGTTTATGGACAGCCCTGTCATCTACAGAGATACCCTGAAGGACAGTCTCTGGAAACCGCGAAATTTTTCAGAGAAGTTTTACGGCCCCACCACCCTGAGAACCGCTCTCATCAAATCGAGAAATCTGGTGACTATAAAACTCCTGAAGGAAATCGGGATCAATTATGCCGCTGATTACGCTGTTAATATGGGAATAACAAACCCTCTCACCAGAGACCTTTCCATGGCCCTCGGGACATCGGGCGTGACACTTCTGGAAATGGTAAGGGGTTATGGAGTTTTCGCGAATGCGGGCAAGAGGGCCAAACCCTTCTTTATAAAAAGGATTGTTGACCGCACCGGCAACATAGTGGAGGAGAGTGTGCCTGAAGTAGAACAGGCTGTTGATCCCGGTATCGCATATATAACATCTCATCTGCTCCAGGAGGTTGTCAAAGGAGGCACCGGTTGGAGGGTAAAAGCCCTCGGCAGGCCTGTGGCAGGCAAGACAGGCACAACCAATGATCTCAAGGATGCATGGTTTATGGGATTTACCCCTTCGCTTGCCGCGGGTGTATGGGTTGGTTTTGATGATCTGAAACCACTGGGGAAATATGAAACCGGTTCACGCGCCGCCAGCCCCATCTTTTTATATTTTATGGAAAAGGCGCTTGCCGGTACTCCGGTTGAATCCTTCTCGCCTCCCGAGGGAGTTGT
>CAZRUU010000192.1:0-2717 GCA_964603235.1 uncultured Syntrophaceae bacterium
AAAATTCGACAACCTCTTCCAGCTCTTCCTTGGCTTCGTCAATACCCGCCACATCAGCAAAGGTGGTTTTCTGAGATTTGTCGGTCATCAGTTTGGCCCTGCTTTTCCCGAAGGACATTGCCTTGCCTCCACCCATCTGCATCTGTTTCATGAAAAATATCCAGACGGCTACAAGCAGCAGTATGGGGAGCCATGATATAAGAATGGTCATATACCAGGAAGATCCCTCAGTGGGTCTGGCCGCAATTTTCACACCCCTCTCCTTCAGAAGGGGAACCAGATTCGGATCCTGAGGCGCATATAATTTAAATGTTGTACCATTGACAAGTCTGCCTTCTATATTCTCACCTTGAATGGTAACATCCATAACCTGCCCTTTATCAAGATAAGCGATAAAATCACTGTACACAATCTGTTCTCTTTTATCACCAGGTTGATTGAACAACTGAAAGAGAAAAACAAACACAAGACTTACCACTATCCATAGGGCCATATTTTTCTGAAATTGATTCACTTTTTACTCCTGTTGAAATATTTAGGATTTTACTATCAAATATTTTCCGCTTTTACCACCTTTTCCGTAGCATTGGTAATCTTCACCCTGTCGCTTAATCTCATACCGGGCACCCACAGTACCGATTTTTGATCAACCAGGAGAGAAATTGATTTTCTCCCGGACTTTGGCACCTTTCCATCTATAAACAAAGCCTTTATTTTCTTCGTTCCTTTCATTCCCAGAGGCTGTATCCTGTCTCCGGACCTTATGTTCCTCACAACAAGCGGGAAAGAAATGGAATTATAATCCATAAAGACAGGGTTGTCCGAATAGGCATCCGCCTCACGCACATCAACCACATCAAAATTCATTCTTACGCCTGTCTCGATGATATCCACGCTACCCGGGACTTTCACCGTGTATGAAAAGTCGCCCTTTTTTCTTCCATCCGGAAAATGATTTTTCGAGGTATGCGATACCTCGCCTTCTCCCTGTGAAATAATCAGTTCATTATATTCCCGCCGGGCCATGAGATTTAAGGGAAGATCCACAGAGGCGTTAGGGCTCGAACCTTCAATCAGATCCACTACTGATTTTACATGAAGATAACCTATTCCGTTTCTTGCCGTGGAATATCCTTCAAGAATGGTCTTGATAAGCCTCCACTGTAAAGCAGGGTGCAGTTTTTTCAGTTTCCGGATATTTATTCCCGCGTTGTCTCTGTCAATCTCCCAGTCCGAAATAATCCCCTCAATCGACTCCCGGATAAAATCATCTTCAATCCTGAGTATGTCAGCCGTGCGACCGATATTTTCCTCCAGCTTCATATTATAAGAGGCCTTCAACTCCGGCACCAAAATGTTCCTTATCCTGTTTCTCAGATATTTGTTATCCTTGTTGGAACTGTCTGTCACAAAGCTTATGTTCCTTTCCCTCAGGAAGGAAATTATTTCCTCTCTTGTAACATCGATAAAGGGCCTTATATATATCCCGTCCCGCACAGGCAGAAAACCCTTCAGGCCTTCAAGCCCGCTTCCCCTGAGAAACCTCATGATAACCGTTTCCGTCTGATCCTTCAGGTTATGTCCCAGGGCGATTTTATTCAGCCTGTGTTTTTGCGACATTCTCTCAAAGAACGAGTATCTCTCTTTTCTACAGATATCTTCAAGGGATCCGCCTTTTTTCTTCTTTAACGCCGGGATGGAAACCTTCTCAGAATCAGCAGGGATACCCATTGATTTCCCCAGTTCCATTACAAATAATTCATCCCCGTCAGATTCTCCGCCTCTGATGCCGTGGTTCAGATGAAGAATAAACAGTGCAAGGTCATACTCGCTCGCAAGCATTGAGAGCATATGCAGGAGGGCAATAGAGTCCGCTCCCCCTGACACGGCAACACCCACCCTGTCACCAGGGTTGAGCATTGCGTATTTTTCAATCGTTTTCCGGACTTTAAGCATGGGTTTGAACCTTATCTTTTCCAGAAAGCGCTACTCAAACAGTTCTTTAAGTTCCGATATATCCTCGCAGTGATAATCCGGATCAAGGAGGAGAAGTCTGTCTCTATTCCCTAATCCGTTCAACAACGCGCAACTCAACACCCCGGTATTTTTCGCGAGCAGGATATCGTTAAACCCGTCACCGATAACCACTGTTTCTGTCTTCTCTGCACCATGTTTTTTCAGGAGAGGAATCAGAAGATCGGGATCAGGTTTCCGGTAGGAAGTGCTGTCCAAGCCTATGATATCTTCAAAATATCCGGTTATTCCCAATTCCTCCGCAATTTTAAGAGTATAGCTGTAAAGCTTATTTGTAACAATCAGCTTTTTCCTGTCCTTAAAATGCTCCAGCATGTCCGGCACGCCCGGATAAAGACCCGTCGTATCGAGAAGATGTTCGGCATAATGGGCCTTGAATATTTCCATTGCCTCGTCGAAAATGTCATGATGTTTGTCGCCAAGGGATCTTTCAATAAGTTTTATTACTCCGTCGCCTATAAATTCTATGATGGTCTTCCTGTCGAGGATCGGTATGCCAAGTTGCTTCAACGTATGATTAACGGAATTCGCAAGGTCATCACCGGAGTACACAAGTGTTCCGTCAAAATCAAAAACCATCAGATCAATTTTCTTCATCTTTCTCCTGATGCATAAAAACAGCGGATGTGAATAAAGATTTCGAGCAGGGTTTAGTATAATAACTCTCCTTGAAATTACAAGGG
>CAZRUU010000193.1:0-2691 GCA_964603235.1 uncultured Syntrophaceae bacterium
TCCGGGTTCTGGTGACGAAGCTGGAAGCTGCCCGCAAGGAGACGAAGGAGTGGGAACGATGAAAAGACGTCATCCCAACCACCGTCTCGTAAAAATCCATCGAGCCTATATAGTGGAGGAGATAGCTTCTCTTTTCGGAATGCACAAAAATACCGTGCGCCACTGGATCAAAGATGGGCTGAACACTATCGATGACAAGCGCCCAATGCTGATTCTTGGTCATGTCCTGGTGGAATTTCTGAAGGCTCGTCGCGTGAAAAACAAGCAGAAATGTAAGCCGGGGGAACTCTATTGCGTCCGCTGTCGCGCTCCGAAACTCCCTGCTGGCGGTATGGCGGATTATTCTCCCATTACCGAAAAGTTTGGCAACCTTGTTGCCATCTGCCCGGACTGCAATTCCTTGATGAACCGACACGTCAGTTTGGCCAGAATTGGGGAGTTTCACGGGAAAGTGGACATCAGATTCCCGGAAGGGCTTTCACGTTTAATAGAGAGCTCTAACCCCCTCCATAAACAGTGACTTCAGATAGGAGATATCAGACCATGAAAAAGTACAATGCAGATAATGAACGAATCAAGCGAAAATACTTTGCTTTTCTCAAGGAAGCTAAACGGTACAGTGAGGCAACAATTGATGCGACAGCGAAGGCTCTAATTCGCTTCGAAGAGTATACCAGGTATCGCGATTTTAAGGCATTTCATTCTCAACAGGCCATTGCCTTCAAGGGGTATCTTGCCAAGCAAAAGGGGCAGCAGTCCGGGCAGCGCCTGAGCAAGGCGACTCTCCATGCGACCCTCACGCAACTCAAGAGATTCTTTCAGTGGCTGGCTTATCAGCCAGGTTACAAGTCTCGTATACAGTACGTTGATGCCGAGTATTTCAATCTGTCCAGCAAAGACACCCGGATTGCTACCACGACACGGCAACAGAAAGCACCAACCCTGGAACAGATAAAACATGTCATCAATAACATGGAGATCACAACTGAAATTGAGTGCAGAAATCGTGCTCTTGTGGCCTTCACGCTGCTGACGGGGGCGCGGGACAGCGCCATTGCTTCGTTGAAGCTCAAGCATGTTGATCTGACCACGGGTTGCATCAATCAGGATGCCCGAGAGATAAAAACAAAATTCAGTAAAACCTTCACTACCTTCTTCTTTCCGGTGGGGGAGAATGTCCGATCAATTGTAGCCGAGTGGGTATCGTATCTCCGGGATGAGAAGATGTGGGGCAATGATGATCCCCTGTTCCCGGCGACGCGGGTAGCTCTAGGTCCTGATCGACAGTTTGCAGCGGCAGGTGTGGCACGGAAAAACTGGTCTACCACCTCTTCCATTCGAGCGATCTTTAGGGATGCCTTTGTCAGCGCCGGGCTGCCGTATTTCAATCCCCATAGTTTCAGAAATACTCTTGTTCAACTCGGCGAAGAGGTCTGCAATACGCCGGAACAGTTTAAGGCGTGGAGCCAGAACCTGGGACATGAGAAAGTTTTGACGACCTTCCTGAACTATGGAGAGGTCGCATACCAGCGTCAGGGGGATATCATCCAAAGTTTGGCAACACCGCAAAAGTCAGTCTCAACGGAGGCCGACGAAATAGCTGAAGCGGTTTGCAAAATACTGCGTTCATCGGAGATTGATAATAAAAAAAGCCATAGGAAGGTATGAAAGAAGGAATTAAAATTTGTCTTGCAAGTTGGATTTTCTTATCGAAACCCTGATAAGTGACACTATTTGGGGGCTTCTATGGGGGCCTCCCAGAAATCCTATTATTTTATTGTCTATAATATTAACAACATAGAATGTCTGTTAGATGGACGCCGCCCAGAGCACAATCCAATACAGTCCAAAGAAGTACAAAACCCGCTAGAAATAGCGGGTTTTTTCTTGTCATTCGTCCGGCAGTGTGCCGTAAAATTTAGAGAAATTCGGCAGTTTGGGGGCCTATTTACCCCTAAAAAGTCCTCAACCGAAATGAGAAGCCCCCGAAAAAAGCAGGGAATGCAGCCATGCCAAAGAGAATCATGCCCCTTGGCAAGCCATTAAGAAAGCACGCCCGATTTGTAGGGGCATAGCCACCGATGACGCTCTAGGTGGAAAGCTACCCCGGCGTAGCCCAACGGTCTAAAAGCCAATCGCTCTCCCAATACACCGGATCCCCGGAAACATTTCCTTTATGATCATCGGTGCCCCATATCCGATGTCCTAGTCAGTATTCCATTGACTTACAATGGGGGTCTTTATACTCCCTTCACGAAAAAGGGAGTTTTAGTCAGAGCAAGACCATTGATGAATGACAGTTTTCAAGATTGCAATCTATAATGTAGATTCCATACGTTCACGTCTCCATATTGTTGTACTGTGATTCCGTGGAAACCTGCCATAGAAGAAGTTGCACTTCTTCTTCAGATCTTTTTACGTTTTTTCTTGAGAATTCCTGCAAAATCAAGTAGACGAGGTCAATTAGGGGGAAAGAGATTTTTTTCGTTTTGCGTACTTTCTGACATCTTTGAATTGAACAGCAATCGCATTCCCCGCAACTCATTGAGGGGAATTTCAGTAATTAACGTATTTTTGCGAATCGATTTTTAGCCAATGCGGCGATATTCTCATAGAAAGCGAGGAAGCAGATGGTGAAAGAAAAAAAGGATAGAGCGCTGTCTGAAAGTGCTGTGCCTGATCTGCGCAGCC
>CAZRUU010000194.1:0-2687 GCA_964603235.1 uncultured Syntrophaceae bacterium
CTCCTGCCTTTAGCCTTCAGTCCTTCACCACTTCCGTACCAATACCGCTGTCTGTGAATATTTCCAGGAGAACCGCATGATCCAGACGTCCATCAATTATGTGAGTTTTCCCCACACCATTCCTGAGGGCCTTTATGCAGCATTTTACCTTGGGATACATACCCCCTCTTATTGTTTCAACTTCGATCAGCTCTTCGGCCTCCACATTGTTGATAGAGTTTATAAGCCGGTCTTTTTCGTCCAGAATTCCCTCTACGTCGGTCAGGAGAATAAGTTTCTCCGCCCCGAGAGCAGCCGCCACCTCTCCCGCGACTATATCCGCATTTATATTATATGTTTCACCCCTGTCTCCGGCGCCGGTAGGCGCTATAACGGGGATAAACCCATCTACCATCAACGATTCGATGAGCCCTGTGTTAACCTTCCTCACCCTGCCAACCATTCCTATGTCTATTATCTCCGGAGGGGTATCCTTCGCTTTTTCGGCGCTCAGAATATACTTCTCCGCCTCTATAATGTTCCCATCTTTGCCGCTTAACCCTACAGCCCGGCCGCCATGACTGTTGATCAGTCCCACTATTTCTTTGTTCACTTTACCTGTAAGAACCATCTCAACTATATCCATAGTCTCTTCGTCCGTCACCCTCATACCCCTGACGAATTTTGAATCCTTGCCCATTTTTTCGAGAACAGCTCCAATCTGAGGACCACCACCATGCACTATCACCGGGTTGATTCCGATATACTTCATCATGACAACGTCCATAGCGAACATCTCTTTCAGCTTGTCATCCCCCATGGCATGACCACCATACTTGATAACTACGGTCTTGCCATAAAACCGCTTTATATAAGGCAGCACCTCCAGTAGTATGTCTGCTTTTTCCATGGGGCCTTTCAGATTGTCCGAATTCATAATTTGGAATCTCCTACAAAACGTACCTGCTCAGGTCTTCATCTTCGACTACATCCTTCAGTTTATCCTTGACATAATTGGCATCAATATTTATTTTCTTTTTTGCAACCGCAATATCCGGTGCGTCAAAAGATATCTCCTCCAGGAGTATCTCCATGACCGTGTAAAGCCTTCTGGCCCCTATATTTTCCATCTTCCCATTCACAAGCGCCGCTACCTCCGCGATCTCCTCTATGGCGTCGTCCCGGAATACAAGGTTTACATTTTCAGTAGCCATCATTTCTACATACTGTTTCACCAGAGCATTGTGAGGTTCCGTCAGAATCCTTATAAAATCTTCCTTTTCAAGTGAATCAAGTTCCACCCTTATGGGAAATCTTCCCTGCAGCTCGGGGATAAGATCGGACGGTTTGGAAATACTGAACGCACCGGCGGCGATAAAGAGTATGTGGTCCGTCTTTACCATACCATACTTGGTATTCACATTGGATCCCTCTACAATCGGAAGGAGGTCTCTCTGCACACCCTCCCTGGATACATCAGGGCCCTGAGAGGAATCACCGCCCACGATCTTGTCTATTTCGTCAAGAAATATGATTCCCGATTGCTCAACCTTCTCTATGGCCATCCTGGTGACCTTTTCCATATCGACAAGTCTCTGGGCTTCTTCATCGGCTAATATCTTTACCGCTTCAGAAACCTTGACTTTTCTTTCTTTCTTCTTCTGCGGGAACATATTTCCGAACATCTCTTTGATGTTCATTCCCATATCCTCAACACCGGAGGTAGAAAAAATCTCTATCATGGGTCCGCCGGGATTGTCCACGACTTCAATCTCTACAGTCCGCTCGTCCAGTTTTCCACTACGAAACAGGCGCCGCAACTTTTCTCGCGTTTCATTGTGACGAATATCCTCCTGGACATCTACATCACTCTCAGGCATATCCAGAAGCGTACCTTCCGCTTCGGTTGCCTCTGTCTGTCCCTGATCTCTGCGCTTAAGAGGAAGGAGAATGTCCAGTATCCTTTCCTCGGCAATCTCCATCGCCCTGGCCTTTACGTTCTCCTGCTCTTCAGATTTAAGCATGTTTATTGCCAGCTCTGCAAGGTCTCTGACCATTGACTCAACATCTCTGCCTACATAACCCACCTCTGTAAATTTGGAGGCCTCTATCTTTAGAAAGGGAGATTTATCAAGTTTGGCAAGTCTGCGCGCAATTTCCGTCTTTCCCACTCCTGTAGGACCTATCATTATGATATTTTTGGGAGCTATCTCTTCCTTGAGTTCTTCCGATACATTCTGGCGCCTCCACCTGTTCCGGAGGGCCACGGCAACCGCTCTCTTGGCGTCATGCTGCCCTATAATATACTTGTCCAGCTGGGACACAGTCTCTCTCGGTGTCAAATTCGTTGATGACATAAAGTTTTATTTGCTCCTTAATCTCTAATTTTTGGGTCGTCTTTCTTCTTTTCACTCGAACCATTCTTTTAATCGGGATATGGTCTACAATTTTTTACTCTTTATTCTGAGTTGGCTCAGCCACATCTAGTTCCTCTATTTTTACCCTGTCGTTCGTGAATATACATATATCGGCAGCAATATGCATGGCCTCTTCGACAATCTCTCTGGCGCTCAGTTCAGAGTGTTTTATAAGCGCCCTTGCCGCTGCCTGGGCATATGGACCGCCTGAACCTATTGCCAGAACCTCATCATCCGACTCTATCACATCTCCATTACCTGATATTATAAGAAAATCCACGTCACTTACTG